>CAVAJA010000242.1:0-11190 GCA_963588615.1 Lachnospiraceae bacterium
AGGAATGTACAGCGGTGCGTCCTTTTCCGGCTGATGCCTCGAGGGGCAGGGACGGATTCTCACCGCAGCAGGATCCGGCATCTTCGGTACATTGACTGCCGGCCGCTGCCGCAGACTGTTCAGGAACGCTTCGATCCGTGTGATCACGCCCACATTTGAGAAATGTTCATCCACCTCGATCTGCAGATACGGCTTATCTCCCATTTCACGCCGGAACAGATGGGCCAGCATCGTATCCGGACCACAGCCGTGGTTCGTGAGGTACACCGCATACAGGTTCGGATGCGCCGCAATCAGCTTGGCGCCGGAGAGGATGTGCTGTCCGAAGGGATAGTAGAGATTGTCGTATTCGTCCGCAATATCCAGTGAATGTCCCGGCAGATGATTCAGAGTGATCACCTTATATCCCCTCTCCAGAAGAAGTCCGGGGATTCCCATATTCAGAATCGGATCCGACACTCCATAATTTCTCGTGATCAGCACCAGTACCTTGTCTGTCGGACGAAGTTCTTCGAGCAGGGCCTTTCCTTGTTTTTCCACAGCAGCCGTATGCCGGCGCACGGCCATTGCCCCGCTCAGCAGGGCCTTGGCACAGAACGGCTTCGGAATTCCCAGAATCTTTCCAAGTCCCACCATCGCTCCGGCCATTGCCTCCTGACCGAAATCCAGATCAAAGACCGGACTCAGCAGCTGAATGCCGTGTTTCTCGATCTCCAGAGCTTTTGCCACGGATACCGCTGCCGTCTGCATATAGACGCAGCCGTAATTGTGTTTCACACGGCTCTTTTCATGCTTCATTGTGTGGATCGTCGGCAGGAAAATATAGTCCACCTTCTGATCGATCAGCTGCTGCATATGCCCGTAGATCAGCTTCACCGGATAACAGGTCTCCCCCTGTGCCAGCTGCTGCGACAGGCGAATGGTCTCTTCACTCGTCGGATCTGTCAGCAATACATTGTAGCCAAGGGAAGTAAAGAAGGCATGGGCCATCGGGAAGAACTTATGAATCATGAGAACGAACGGAATGCCGACCGTTTTCTTTCCCGGATCTCTCCTGCCGGTATAACCTTCTAATAGCAGTCGGTCTGCCTCCCGGTAAAACGCAATGTTTTTCTGAATCTCTGCGCTTCGAAGGTCATCCTCCCGCTGCGCGGGGCTGTCGAAGCCGACGAACCTGCTGACGCCGTCTCCCACCTCTTCCATGGCAAGAAGAGCTGCGCCGAAGGCACCGCTGATGGAAAAGCAGGGATTTACCCGAATCCTATCCCCATATGCCGCCTGAAAGGCCGCCACAATTCCAGGATTGTAATTCACTCCGCCCTGAAGGACGATGTGATGCCCGACAGGCTTCGAACCCACTACCTTATGGAGATAATTCTGCACAATGGAATGGCAGAGTCCTGCTGCGATCTCCGACCGAGATACTCCTTCCGCAGCAGCGGAGGCGATGGCAGTCTCAATGAATACGGTGCACCGCTCGCCAAGATACGCCGGATGCTGTGCTTCCAGCGCCAGAGTCCCGAATTCAGCAATCGGAATGTTCATGCGCGCCGCCTGTTCTTCCACAAAGGATCCGGTCCCGGCCGCACAGATTTTATTCATCTGGAAATCGACCACCTCACCGTTTCGAATGCTGATGTATTTACTGTCCTGTCCGCCGATCTCGAATACGGTGTCCGCCTCCGGCACCCAGTGCACCGCGCCCTTTGCCTGTGCCGTGATCTCGTCCCGTATGGCATCGGCACCGATGCGCTTTCCGATACGCTCGCGCCCGGAGCCGGTAACACCAACTGCTGCAAACTGCACATCACCGAAGCGCTCTCGGATGCCGGCAAGTCCCTTTCGCACTGCGCCCTCCGGATCTCCGGCTGTCCTAAGATATTGGAAATCCACAAGGGTTCCGTCCCGGCCGATCAGCACCAGATCCGTGCTGGTAGAGCCAATATCGATGCCAAGAGCACAGCCGCCCTCCGGGATCACTCCTGCTGCCGAAGGCTCCGACAGATTCGTCCCCTCGCGGAGTCTCAATGCAGACAGTTCCCCGGATGGCTGCGGCCCCCTCTGTTCCTCCTGCAGCTTCTCCAGCAGTTCACGGATCGAATACTGTCCTGCGTTCTTATGTTCTATACTCTCCGCTCTCAAGGCCGCCCCCAGTGACGCCTCAAAGCAGGCATCCTCCGGAACAATCAGCTCCTCTTTTTTCAGTTCGAATATCTCACGAATTGCACGGACGACACCAGCATTTTTCGTTACGCCGCCGCAGAACACAACCGGTTTCACCACCGGAAGCCGCTGTACAATGGTCGCCTTATAGTTGCGGATCATGGCATAGCATAAACCAAGGAGAATGTCCGGAATAGATGCACCTTCCTGCTGCCGATGAATAATATCCGTCTTTGCAAATACCGCGCAGCGCCCGGACAGCCGCGGTATACTGCCTGCCCGGCGCACCAGATCGGAATATTCGTCCAGACGACATCCCAGCCGCGACATCTGATCCTCAAAGAAGGATCCCGTTCCGCCGGCACAATGCTCATTCACAGAAAACTGCGGCACCGCATCCTGCAGCCCCGTGATAAACCGCGCTCCCTGACTGCCGATCTCGATTGCGCAGCCGGCCTCCGGCAGCAGTCTCCGGACTCCTTCAACAACAGCCGGAATGTCTCCCAGCTCCTCGATGTCCGGACAGCATGACAGCAATCTCTCCGCATTACTGCCGGTGACACAGAGTGACAACCTCTCATCTTCATTTACGTCAAGACTTCTCAGTGCCCGGTCAAGACACTCCGCAAGCTTTCCATGATGCACGCCCATCCATTTCTGGCGCACGTTTCCGTCCTGCAGGAGTGTCAGCTTCAGTGTGGACGCTCCCAAATCAATTCCCAGTGAAATCATACTGTACTGCTCCTTGCCCTCTCATGCTGCACCGAAAGCATCCGTTTGACTTTCCTGCACAGCGTTTTATAATTTAGCTGCCGTCATTAGTTTTAGTTAACGCAGTATAGTCTAATATAACACAGTTATTTCCACGATGCCGTTGTCATGGCAACATTTTGCAGCCTGCTTTTCTTTCGCCGCACGGCACAGGGCAGCAGCTAATTTCGAAGCGCGGCGTGCGTCGAAACCATCTGCAGCATCGATTCACCTGGGTACCTATCCTATGGAACAATATTATTCAATTTTAAAAGAATGCGGGATGTTCCGCGGCATTCTGCCGCAGCGATACCGTGACGTCCTCTCCTGTCTGAAGGCGCACACGGCCTCTTATTCCAGAGGATCCTGCCTTGTGCAGTATGGAGCACAGGATGAGAAAGCCGGAATTGTACTGGACGGAATGATCGAAGAGTTTTTCTATGATGAGAATGGAAATCAGGTCAACGTCTGCCGTCTGACAAAGGGACAGGTGTTCGGTTCCGAGCTTGCCGGCGCCGGCTGGACTTCCAGTCCGGTCTGTCTGCAGGCCGGGACGGACTGTATCGTTTTGCTGCTGGATCTGCGTGCTCTGATGTCACAGCGCACCATGAGCTGTCCCTGCCGTCTGCAGGTATCGGCAAACCTGATGCAGAGCATGGCGGAGCAGCTTCTCTTTTTCAATACCAAGGTTCGCATTCTGGCCCAGAAGCGTCTGCGCGACCGCCTCAAGATTTACCTTCAGACATTGACGCCGGATACGGATGGCTATTACCATCTCCCCTACAACCGCACAGAGCTCGCCGATTTTCTCTGCGTTGACCGCAGTGCGCTCTCGCGGGAGCTGTGCCGGATGCGTGACGAGGGAGTCCTGATTTTCTCCGGATCGAAGATGAAGCTTCTGTAGACAAAAACTGCTGCATGCCATCCTCGCAATCATGGCATACAGCAGCTTTGCTAAAAGGATACCCTTTTTCCCTTATTTTCCCAGAATCAATTTCTTTTCATGATCAAATTCTTCTTGCGTTAAAATTCCCTCATCGAGCAATGCTTTGATTTCTCTCAATTGATCAGCCTTGCTTTTCGATGGCTCTCCTAGATTTTCTGTCTCCTGAATATTTTTTGCCATTGTTTTTCCAATGGCCATTCCCGCTCCAACACCCGCTAGACTTCCTTTTTGTTTGGATGCATCCCGCATTGCTCTCGCAGTTTGATATTGCATAAACGCAGTCATATCCTGCTTGGCCATTCCTATGCCTGACTGCTCATCAATCATCTTTTCAACTTCATCCGGCAGTGAAATGTTTTCGATGATGACATCGCTGAATTCTATCCCTGCTGTTTCAAATCGTTCATTTAATCGTTTCTGAATTACTTCCGAAAGCTTCCTGTACTCCGTTGCCAGATCCAGAACCGACATTTCACATTCTCCAAGAACAACAGAAAATGTCTCCGTGACCATCGATGACAGATATTCGATGATGTCGTACGTCAGAACCATACCCTTCGTCCCAAATATCTCCGTCATAAAGCGAGGAACATCTACAATCCTGAACGCATACTTTCCAAATGCTCTCACCCTGACCATATTAAAATCTTTATCTCGCATCATGAGAGGATTTTTGGTTGCCCATTTGTTGTCAATGAACTGTCTCGTACTCACAAAATATACATCCGAGATCAAAGGAGACACAAACAAAGTGGGAAATGCTTTCAAGCTTGATAATACCGGAAAATTCTCGGTCGTAAGTGAATATGTTCCAGGGTACATTATGTCCGCAAATGTCCCGTCTTTTAAGAAAACAGCACACTGACTTTCGCGAACGATAACCTTTGATCCTTGCTTCAGTTCATTGTTGCCGCTCTCTCTTCTGTACTTGGCCACGATCAGTTTATTGCTGGTATCAACAAATTCAATTACATCCAGAAACTGATCTTTCACCATATTAAATAATCCCATGAATATTCCTCCTTCTACTGACGCAGCGGAAGATTAAAACGATCCTTAAAATTTCCTGTCGCGATAAGAATTATGTCAACAATCCAGCCAATTCCAAAAAGTCCTCCCGTGCATAAATATAAAATTCCGGTCCAGACTTTGCCGGTATAGAATCTATGTCCTCCCCAACACCCCAGAAAAATGCAAAGCAGCAGTGCAACCGTTTTGCTTTTCCTGCTCACACCGACAACGATTCCATTATTCACAATGTTTTGATTATTGATAATAATCTGCGGCTGAGACTGTACATTTTGCTGAGGTGCATTTGTCTGTACAGGAGTGCTTTCCTTGTAGCCACAATAGCTGCAAACACCGTTCTCCATCGGTGCTCCACATACCGGACATTTTCCTTCCATAACCACATCTCCCAATTTTATTAGTTGCAATTTGCATCAAAATTTCCAAGCTATATCAATATGAATATATTTGTACTAACGTAATAATGTTATTCCGCTGTTATTGTTACATCAAGTATTTTTTCTTTTCATGTGATATTCATATCATGCAAATATGTTTTGTTACTTCTGTAAGTCCTTTCCATCCTTATAAAACAAACAAAGATTCACGAATGTCCATTTACATTAGGAGGACTCTCTTCTCTGCAAATCTTGTTGCATTTTTAAATTCTATTTTCCCCGAAACATATTCTCCTCTGATGCGTATCTATCAGTATCGAAGAAATGCCGAGCATGGCAATGCAGCATTCCAAAATTAACATGAGAAGATAGAGAAAGATAAAGAGGTAAGAATATGAATAGATTCCATTTGATGAATGCAGCACACGGCAGACGCACAAAGCGGCGTCTGGGCAGAAAAATGCTTTCCGGCACAGCAGCGGCACTGCTGGTGACAGTCATCCTGACGGGCTGCAGCACCACTTCTGCCAATGCGCAGGCGGATACTTCAGCAGCAGAGGCTATTGAAACAGCAGACACTTCCAATACGACAATTGCTTCCAATACGGCGGACACTTCAAACACAGCTGAGGTCTCTGCCGCTGATACAACCGCAGAGACCACGCAGGAGAACACCGGCGATTTCTCCTTTAAGGATGTGGTCGGACACGAGTTCTTTTTCTCGAGCGGTCACGGTGGATGGAATACCGATCTGACTATCAATGCAGACGGAAGCTTCAGCGGGGTTTTTCACGATACGGACATGGGCGAAACCGGCGACAACTATCCGGAAGGAACCACGGAAATCTGCAGCTTCAAAGGTCAGTTTACGGAGCCCGAAAAGATCGATGAATATACCTATTCGTTCAAGATCAAGGAAATGACGTATGACAATGAGGTCGGAACAGAAGAAATCCTTGACAACACGAAGTATTGCTACACGACTGCCTACGGACTGGACGATGCAGAGGAGCTGCGGATCTATCTCCCGGGAACTCCTTCCGATAAGCTCTCGCAGGAGGCCCTCAACTGGCTGGAGGATTCATCGTGTTTCGATGGACCGGAGCTGACGGACTATGCGCTGGTGGCATTCCCAAGTCAGAACGCCTTCATGGGATGAAACAGAAAATGCTTCCTGCCTGACGATAACATTACACCTGCCGCCGGGACAGATCGGATACACAAAAGGGAGTGCTGCTTGGCACTCCCTTTTGTGTGGCTTTCGCGGATCAAATCATCCTATTCCTGAAATAT
Organism: Lachnospiraceae bacterium; assembly: GCA_963588615.1. GTDB lineage: Bacteria > Bacillota > Clostridia > Lachnospirales > Lachnospiraceae > CAG-791. The sequence continues at coordinate 6,559 of CAVAJA010000242.1, forward strand.
CCGCAAGCTGCTCTATTGCCTCCAATTCTATAAAATACTCCGAAAAGAACACGCTTTCCCTGCTCCCGCAGCAGAAAGCATGCCCGCATGCGGTAATGATACCAAGGATCCATGATCGCTCACAAGATGCAGGGAACTCTGCGGAGTACGTCTGGAGGTATCTGCCCCGGGACCGCTGTGCTAGAATGGGAGAGCCGACCAAAATCCGTCAGAAGAAAGACAGCAAAGGAGCACTGCAATGAATGAGATAACAGGAAAAGTGACCATCCGTAAATTTAAAAAAGAAGATTCCGAGACCTGCCGGCGAATCTGGAACGAAGTTGTGGAGGCAGGAAACGCGTTTCCTCAGCTGGAGGAAATGCAGGAGAACGAGGCCACTGATTTTTTCGAGAGCCAGTACACGGCGGTAGCCGAGCATGAAGGTACTGTGGCCGGCCTCTACATCCTGCATCCGAACAACATCGGCCGAGTGGGCCACATCGCGAATGCCAGCTATGCGGTGGACGCAGCCATGCGCGGTCTTCACATCGGTGAGAAGCTGGTGAGCGACTGTCTGAAGCAGGCGCAGCTGCAGGGCTATCGGATTCTGCAGTTCAACGCAGTGGTTGCATCCAATGTGCATGCCTATCACCTGTATCAAAGGCTCGGCTTCGTGGATCTTGGAATCATTCCGAGCGGATTCCTCAATAAAGAAGGTGAATACGAAGACATTCACGTTATGTATCATCTGCTGTAACTCTGTAAAAAAGGCCGGGATGCCCTGATGTGAATCTGTACCGCTTCATTGTCCGTGACAGAGATCGGCAGCGTCAGCCCTGCGTTCTCCAATGCCGCACCGGACAACCGGATACCCTCCGTTTCCTCCTGGCCAACTACATGAATCTCGTACTCTGTCTTCGGATTCAATCCGTAAACATTCACATGGTACGGGCACTGATTCCCTTCCACGCCATGATAAACAGCCGTCAGAAGTGCCTCCTTCTGATCCGATCCGACCATTTCCCACGCCGTGCAGTTCTCTTCGGGACCGGAGAGCCGATAATAGTCTCCGTATTGGATCAGATCATAGAATTTTCGGAAGGTTCTGATCTGTTCCTTTACCTCCTCCTTTTCCTCCTTGGTCATCTTCGTGATGTCCAGCTCATAGCCAAAGGTCCCTGCCATGGCAACGCATCCCCTGGTATGCAGCGGTGTAATTCTGCCGCTCTGATGATTCGGCACGGCACTGACATGCGCCCCCATGACGGATATCGGATATCCAAGAGATGTCCCATATTGAATCGATATGCGGTTCACCGCATCCGTGTTGTCGCTGGTCCATATCTGCGGCGTGTAATACATCATTCCTGCGTCAAAGCGTCCGCCGCCGCCGCTGCAGCCTTCGATCATCACCTCCGGAAAGCGCTTATGAAGCTCTTCCAGGACATAATACAGCCCCAGAATGTATCGATGTGCGAATTCTCCCTGATGCTGTGCATCCAGATGATGACTGTATTTATCGCAGATGCTGCGATTCATATCCCATTTGACATAGCTGATCGGTGCACTGCCAAGAATGTCGCTCATCCGCTCCAGAATGTAATCACAGACCTCGCGCCTGGAATAATCCAGAACCAGCTGATTCCGGCTCAGGCACGGTTTCCGATTCGGTGCAGCGATTGCCCAGTCCGGATGCTGTCTGTACAGATCACTGTCAATGGAAATTGCCTCCGGCTCAAACCAGATGCCGAACAGCATCCCGTCCGCCGTGATCCGCTCCACCATGTCTTTCAGCGTGCAGCCCAGCTTCTCCTCATTGGGATACCAGTCTCCCAGTGCACAGTTATCATTGCTGCGTCTGCCGAACCAGCCGTCATCCATGACGAACATATCCAGCCCCATATCGTGGGCTTCCTTTGCAAGAGCCACCAGTTTCTCCCCTGTAAAGTCAAAATACGTTGCCTCCCAGTTGTTGATCAGGATCGGCCGTCTCCTGTTCTTCCACGGTCCGCGGCACACATTCTCGCGAATGGTTTTATGGTAATTGCGGCTCAGCTTTCCAAGGCCCTCCCTGCTGTAGGTCAGCATGACCTGCGGCAGCTCCAGCTTCTCTCCTGCCGCCAAGTGCCATGAGAAATCATCCGGATGAATTCCGCACAGGAATCTCGTCTGATTCACCTGGTCCTTCTCAACCTCCATGAGAAAATCCCCGCTGTATAAAAACGAGAAACCATAGCACTTTCCCTGCGTCTCCGTTGCAGTCGGCTCACACAGAACCGAAAACGGGTGATATTGATGGCTGCTGGTTCCGCGGACACTTCCGACCGAGGCCACGCCGTGCGTCACTCTTCGTCTCGTGACGCTTCGCTCCATGGCATGCCGACCATTCAAAGTGATCCAGTCAAACTCTCCGAACTGAAAATCCAAACACATGGAGGCGGCCTTTTCAATCTGCAGAGCCTGTGTTCCACAGTTGACTAATTTCACCGAGCGCACGATGATATCCTGCTCCTCCATGACACCGTACCACAGCTCTGCCGTCAGCTGACTGCAGTCATCCTTCAGATAAATGCACAGACTCTTGGATTTTTGTTCTTCTTCATACACCGCAGGAAGACCTTCGATGGAATACAGTCCCTCTGTCACGCTGCATCCGGCGTAGTGCAGAGATGCTGTCTGATCCCCCGCAGGCTCCCTTACGCGCAGACCCGTGATGCGGAAATCCCCGGTTCCGAAACAGCTGTATTCCTGGGGCAGCACATCCAGTGAATATGTTCTGTCCTGTGCCCCGACATCAAACGGATTTCCGCTGAATCCCCGGTCCATGAAACGAATCTGGCTGTACAGATCACTCTCATCGATCGGGCTGCCGTAATAGGTGTGAATCAGATTTTTCTTATCATCAATTTTCATCTGATAGGTGGAATTTTTAGTATTCAGACTGATGAGTCCTTTTTCTTCATTTATGATGATTGACATATTCTCACTCCTTGATGGATTCTGCTGCGATAACTTCTTTGATGATAACATATCCCCCATAAAAATAGCGGCATCTGTTCTCACAGATACCGCATGACATGATTTGATGCTTTATTCTGCTCCGCCGCCGTCCTGTTGACGGGTCCTGACGGAGATGTCCGGCTCGGGGGACGCTTTGCAGCTCCGTTATCGGGACCTAGCGGTGCTAAGCTCATAGAGGACATTCGCAAGCACCGAGGCCCTCCAAAGGCCCCCGATCGGATATCTTCCGCCACCCTGTCGCCAGGACGGCCGCGGACTGTCGACAATCTACCGTGCGTGCACTGCATCCGCCATCGCCTTCACATATTCGCCGACGGGTTCAGCCGCATCCTTTCCGTACTTTGCAATGACCTTGATGATGGCGGAGCCGACAATCGCTCCATCGGAGAGCGCCGCCATTTTCGCCGCCTGCTCCGGTGTGGAAATCCCGAATCCGACTGCGCAGGGAACATCTGTGACATTCTTGACCAGTTCAGTCATTTTCCCGATGTCCGTAGTAATCTCACTTCTGGTGCCGGTCACTCCGAGAGAGGAAACCATATAAATAAAGCCTTTGGCCTCCTTCGCAATCATTGCAATGCGGTTCTCCGAAGTCGGAGCGATCATCGAAATCAGATCCATGCCGTAGGATGCGAACAGCGCATCGAACTCTTCCTTCTCTTCATAGGGCACGTCCGGCAGAATGATGCCGTCTATTCCGGCCTCTGCCGCCTTTGCCGCGAATTTCTCCGCGCCGTAGGAGAACACAACATTGGCGTAGGTCATGTACACCATGGGAACCGATATGGTCTTTCGCAGCTCCTTTGTTGTCTGAAATACCTTGTCGGTTGTGGTTCCCGCCTTAAGTGCCGCGTTGTCCGCCTCCATGATGACGGGACCCTCTGCCGTAGGATCAGAGAACGGAATTCCCAGCTCGATCAGATCTGCACCGTTGTCCGCCGCTGCCTTCACCACCTTTTTGGTGGTCTCAAGGTCCGGATCTCCTACCGTAATAAAGGCAATGAATGCCTTGTGATCTTTAAATGCCTCTGCAATTCGGCTCATATTACCTCCCTGCCTGATGATATTTTTGTTCTGCACCTGACAATTTCAACGTAAATTGACCGTATGCGGGTGCGGCACAGATACCTTTTCCATTCGCACCGATCAACTGATAACTCATCCGGAAATCGGGTGTCCCGCATAAGAGCCGGCGAAATCAGCCGTTTTCGTCCGTTATGTTCTGGCCGCGGTACCTTGCAATGGCCGCACAGTCCTTGTCTCCTCTTCCGGAAATTGTAATGACAATGATCTTGTCCTTCCCCATTGTCGGTGCAACCTTCATCGCATGAGCGATGGCGTGTGAGCTTTCAATAGCAGGGATAATTCCCTCCGTTCTGGACATGTACTCAAAAGCCTGCACTGCCTCTTCATCCGTCACCGGCACATACTGTGCGCGTCCGATGTCATACAGATGTGCGTGCTCCGGCCCGATTCCCGGATAATCAAGCCCTGCAGAGATGGAATATACCGGTGCAATCTGTCCATCCTCGTTCTGGCAGAAATAGGACTTCATCCCATGGAAAATTCCAAGCCGCCCTGTATTGATGGTGGCCGCTGTTTCAAAGGTATCGATTCCGCGTCCTGCTGCCT
>CAVAJA010000243.1:0-4962 GCA_963588615.1 Lachnospiraceae bacterium
GACATCCTGTGACAATCAGATGCCTTAACTTGGCAGTCTTCTTGAGCTGCGCGACAGACAGAATCTCATCGATGCTCTCTTGTTTTGCCGAGTCGATGAACGCACAGGTGTTGATCACCGCCGCCTCCGCCTGATTCTCATCTTCCGTGAACGAACAAAAGCCGCCATCCTCCAGAATGCCGGCCATTTTACGTGTGTCCACAGTATTTTTGTCGCAGCCAAGAGAAACAAATAGTGTCTTCACATCATGCTCTCTTATCTCTGCAGAGTTTCCTCTGCGCTTCAATCCTCTGCAACAATATCCTCTCCAGCTTCCTGATCCTCCAGAATGCTGTCATCTCCGGCGTTCTCTGCCGCCTCGGTAGCCGCCAGAAGCTCCTCTGTCAGACCATGCTCCAGCGCACGCGCCGCATTGCGGTCTGCCTCCTCGTAGCGGCGAATCTCCTCCGCATCCTGCGGAAGAATTTTAAGCTCACCTTCCTCCATCTCCTGGATTGCGATGGAAAGAGGCTTCTTTCCGGCAATGTCATCAACCATGGGAGCATCGCCGTCTACAATCTGACGCGCTCTCTTCGCCGTTGCCATAACAATTGAATAACGGCTGTTGATCACCGGAGTCTCGCCCTCCTCTACGCCCTCGTTTACCACGTTCATAAGATCTACATATGAAGGATGAATCATTGATGTCCGATTCCTTTCTGATTCAAATTAATTTCCTGCCGCACACATCACAGACCTGTATTTTGGAATCCACAATGTCCTGAATAGGTACTATAACATGGATTCGTTCGGGCCGCCAGCCCCTCCTCACGCCTCCAGCTGCAGCGTCAGGTCATGCATGAGGTCCTTCTGACGGAATGTGGCATTTTTAGCTTCCTGAATGGTCCGATGCACCAGCTCCACCGCATCCTCCAGGTTATCGTTTACAATGAGATACTCATACAGGGGCATGGACTTTGCCTCTTCCCTGGCCCGTTCCATGCGCTCCCTGATCACGTTCTCCGTCTCCGTCCCTCTTCCCGTGAGCCTTCTGCGCAGCTCCTCCGCAGAAGGAGGTGTGACGAACAGAAGGATCGCCTCCGGTTTTTTCTCCTTGATCTGCATAGCACCTTGAACTTCGATTTCCAGCAGAACATCTTTTCCCTCTGCAATCGCCTCCTCAACATATCTGCGAGGTGTTCCGTAGCAATGGTCCACATAACCGGCATGTTCCAGAAGGCCATCCTGTTCCACCAGAGCATCAAACTCCCTCTGGCTCAGAAAATGATAATCCACCCCATCCGCTTCTCCTGGACGCGGCTTTCTTGTTGTTACGGAGACAGACAGCGCATACTCCGGATGTCTCCTCAAAAGCTCACGCATAATGGTTCCCTTTCCGGCGCCGGAAAAACCGGAAATAACAGTAAGACTTCCTTTTCGTTCCATTTTTGTCTCCTATTCCAGGTTCTGGATCTGCTCACGAATTTTTTCAATTTCAGTCTTAATCTGGATTGCAACCTCCGCCGACTGTGCATTGCTGGTTTTGGAAAGAATGGTATTCGCCTCCCGATTCATCTCCTGTACCAGAAAATCCAGCTTGCGTCCAACACTCTCGTTTTCCTTCTGCAGCTCCGTGCGAACCGCCCGGATATGACTTTCCAGGCGCACCATCTCCTCATCCACACACACGTGATCCGCATAAAAAGCAGCCTCCTGAAGAATCCTGCTCTCATCCACAGGAACGTCCTTCAGAACCTCCTGCATGCGCTCATACAGTCCTGTACGGTATTGCTCCAGCACCAGCGGCGCATTCCTGCGGATTACGTCCACAGCTTCCCGGATTCCCCCCAGCTTTTTCAAAAGGTCCTCTGTGATGAATTCTCCCTCTCTGCTCCTTGCCGCAACGAACTGATGTACTGCATCGCGGACACAGCAGATGAGAGGTTCCAGCAGCTCGTCATTTTCCGCCCCTTCATCAGCGATCGTCAGCACCTCAGGATATTGTGCGAGCTGCTCCGCCGTCAGCTGCACACAGAGGCCATACTCCTCTGCCATCTTCCGAATACAGTTCACATATTCCCCTGCAAGTCCGCTGTTGTAGCAGACCTTTGCATCAGAGCCTCCCAGGTCTTCCAGACTGACATACATATCAATCTTCCCCCGGAATACGTCCTTCTTGACTTCTCTTCTGATTTCCGCCTCAAAAGGATTCAAACGTTTCGGAAGACGAATGCAAAGATCCAGATATCGGTTGTTGACAGACTTCAGCTCTACGGTAAATTTATGCTGGCCTACGGTTGTCTCTGCCCGTCCGTACCCTGTCATGCTTCTTGCCATTACAGTCTCCTTTCCTGCTCTTTCTGAACGTCTGCACGCTTCGCTTCACTCGGCGCCAGCTTCCTGAAGCCCTGTGATGTCAGCCTGTGCAATCATGGAATAGTTGGTATGGTAAATTACATAGCCCGGCCTCGCACCTGCCGGTTTTTTCAGGTTTCTGCGCTCCAGGTAATCAACCTCAACTCTTCCGGCCTCTCTTCCCCTGGAATAATAGGCCGCCAGTCTCGCCGCCTCTTCAAACGCTCTGTCCGGGATTTCTTCAAAAGGTGTTCCGCCGGTCTTCAGCACAACATGCGAACCCGGAATATCATTTGCATGAAACCAGATGTCGCCGGCCTTTGCCGTGCGGAAGGACAGTTCATCGTTCTGCAGATTGTTTTTTCCTACATAGATGTCATATCCATCCGAAGAACGATAATGCAGAGGAACCGAAACCGGAAGCTTTGCACTTCCCTTCCCCTTGCCGGCTCTGCCCTTTTCCGTGTGCCTGCGAACAAAACCGGATTCTTCCATTTCTGCGCGGATCTGTACCAGATCGCCCTCCGTCCGGGATAAATCCAGTGCCTCCTTGATGTTCTCAAGCTGATCAATCTCTGCTTTTACATCCTCCAGCAGACCATCCAGCGCTTCCTTGGTCCGCTTGAGTTTGGTATAACGTTCAAAATACCGCTTCGCATTCTCCAGTGCGGTTTTGGTAGGATCGAGCGGAACCACAATCTTTTCACCGGTGTAATAATTGTCCAGTTCGGCCCTGGAGGCCCCCTCCGGAATGTTGTAGCCATAGGTGTTCAGGAGTTCGCCGTAGACCTTATACTTATCACGCTTCTGCGTGTCCTTCAGCTGGCGCATCTGAAGATCATATTTATGAAGGTCCCGCTCCAGAATTGTCTGAACAACCTTGCGAAGGTCCGCCGATTTTTGGCGGATGCGCGTCAGTGCATTCTTTTCCCTGTAATAATTTTCGATGAGCTCAGAGACCGATTCATACTCTCTCTTCGGAAGATCGCGGTACATGCTGAGCGGAATCGCAGAGAATTCCACCGGTTCTCCGCCGCTCAAGGTATCTGCTGCCCCCAGATGATAGTACACGGTCGGCTGAAAACTTTCTTCTCCGGCCTTCTCCAGAATAAGACAAAACGTACTCCAGAATGTCTCTCTTTCCTCCGGCAGCAGCTCCGATACGCTTCGATCCTGGAACAGCTTCGCGCGAAAGACGGTTTCCTCCGACATTACGGTAGAAAATCCGGTGTAATGCATCAGAAGAAAGCGCGACGCCGGGACGCTCTCCCTCCCGAGAAGTTCCATGAAATGTTCTTTTGTTTCTTCAAACGGATTGATCTTTCCCTGTGTCTGCGGCACAAAATAAGGCCGTCCCGGCAGAACCTCCCGGACGGAACTCACCATCTGCGAGATTCTCTTAATGGAATCCAGTACCGTCTCTTCCTTCGCCTTTGCATCCAGCAGAATGATATTGCTGTGCTTTCCCATCAGTTCTATGACGAGGATATGGCGGCACAGATCCCCCATTTCGTTTAAGTGCTCAATCTCGAATCGGAGGATCCTCTCCAGTCCCGGCTGCGTTACCGCTGTGATTTTCCCGTTTTGAAGATACTTGCGCAGCAGCATGCAGAATGTCGGTGCTGTATTCGGTGCAGCTTTATTCTCTTTTGTAAGATACACCAGGGGAAGGGAGGCATCCGCGCACAAGAGAAGCCGAACCTGTCCTCCGCCCTTTGATGCCTCCGGCCGGAGTGTCAGCAGCAGCTCATCCGGCTCAGGCTGTACGATGCGGTATATTCTGGCTCCCGTCAGCCTCTCTGACAATTCCTTCTGCAGAGCTCTTGTTGTGAATCCATCAAATGCCATTGCTCTTTTCTTCCTTCTTCAGACAATGAAGCTTTTCCAGGACGCGGATCATCTGCTGTCCCTTCGGCAGACTCTGAAGCGTCTCACGGGACACCGACCCCGAGATAATCAGCATAAAAGCATAGACAGCTACTGCACAGATCAGAGCCGCCATAAGTGCCAGCAAATTCTGAAGATAGAACCCCTTCGGAAGTGCTTCAACAGGTGACAGCACCTGATAAACAAATTTATATACCAGCCTGGCAGATATTCCCATGACGAGTGCGCACAGAAGCGGCCGAATGTAATAGGTCCCAACGTTCTGCCGAAGCTTCAGGTATCGATGAAGATAATACTGATTGACCACAAAAATCATCACGGAATACAAAATGCTCGCGATCGCCAGTGCATCGATGTCCATCCCCACCTTCACCAGAAGGAACACCAGCACCACCGTCTGCGCCGCAAGGGCAAAGCCGGCAGAAATCAGCGGCTGATTCATCTTCCCGATCGACTGCAGAGCTGCATTCGTAATTGTGGAAACAGTATAGAACAGAACCGTTACTCCGACCATCGACAGCATCCGCGACGCCATATCCAAAGAGGACATCTGCGGGAAAAGGATCATCGTAATCGGCCTTGCCAGCATCATCAGTCCCACCGCAGACGGAATTGCAATGAGTGCCGTAGCGCGGATCGCATTTCCCACGCGCGTTCTCGTCTCTTCCAGGTCATTTTGCGCAAAAGCTGCCGAAATTCCGGGAATAATGGCTGAACTTACTGCTGTAGCAATCGAAATAG
>CAVAJA010000244.1:0-2313 GCA_963588615.1 Lachnospiraceae bacterium
GGTACATAGGACCTGTGAAGCCACGGCAACCTTTGCTATTGAGCGCAAAAGGTGCCTGCCTGAGCGGTGACGTGTAGGAGCGTTGTCGAGCAATAAGGGATTTGTGACACGAACAGATCCGCCTGCTTGATGTACGCAGGCGGATTTTTTCACGAAAAATCCGGGAAGGGTATTAAGGCCGAACGAGCTGCGGCAATTCAGCTTATTTGCTGGTGTGTCTGCTGTGAATATTGCGAAAAGGAGCAGATGCATCGATGGATCGGAAAAAGTTTTCTGATCAGAAGGAGAACTGCGTGGAGAGATACATTTTTACATCAGAATCAGTAACAGAGGGACATCCTGACAAGATCTGTGATGCTGTCAGCGATGCGATCTTGGACGCATGCATGGAGCAGGATCCTGCAAGCCGTGTGGCTTGTGAGACGGCTATGTGCACGGGATTTGCGCTGGTGACCGGAGAGATTACGACAAAGGCTACTCTGGATTATCAGAAGATTGTTCGTGATACGATCCGTGAGATCGGGTATGATGATTCATCGAAGGGCTTCGACGCTGACACATGCGCAGTTTTTGTTGCAATGGACCAGCAGTCTCCGGACATTGCAATGGGCGTTGACAAGGCATTGGAGTCCAGAGAGAATGCGATGTCTGATGAGGAGATTGAGGCCATCGGTGCAGGCGATCAGGGGATGATGTTCGGATATGCAACGAATGAGACGCCCGAGTATATGCCTTACTCCATTAATTTGGCTCATAAGCTCACCAGAAAGCTTACGGAAGTTCGTAAGAACGGTACTTTGGGATATCTCCGTGCGGACGGAAAATCACAGGTTTCTGTGGAATATGATGAGAATAATAAGCCGGTTCGCCTTGAGGCCATTGTTATTTCTACACAGCACGATGAGAAGGTGACACAAGAGCAGATTCATGAGGATGTCCGCAAGTATGTCATTGATGCGGTGGTGGATCCTGCAATGGTGGATGATAATACCAAGATCTATATTAATCCCACGGGGCGCTTCGTAATCGGTGGACCTCACGGTGATGCAGGACTCACCGGACGCAAGATTATTGTTGACACATACGGCGGTGTCGGTCGTCACGGCGGCGGTGCGTTCTCCGGAAAGGACTGCACGAAGGTGGACCGCTCTGCAGCTTATGCTGCTCGCTACGTTGCAAAGAATCTGGTTGCAGCAGGCTACGCAGATCGTCTGGAGATTCAGCTTTCCTACGCAATCGGCGTTGCTCAGCCCACATCCATCAATGTCAATACATTTGGAACCGGCAAGGTGGAAGAGGAGAAGATTGTTGAGATCATTCGCAGACATTTTGATCTGCGTCCGGCCGGAATCATCAGGATGCTCGATCTGCGCAGACCGATTTACAAGGCAACGGCTGCCTACGGACATTTTGGCCGTACCGATGTAGAGCTTCCCTGGGAGCAGCTGAATAAAGTTGATGAACTGAAAGCAGAGCTGTAAATAAACCTGCAATATTGCATGAAATATACGCAAACCCCTCAGAGATTGGATCTGAGGGGTTTGTGCATTATAATGGTCATTGTTCAGAAGCTTGACCAAAGTAAAATCACACAAAAGAGTGAGCTGTTCATGCATCAGGGACACGAATGAAGTGAAAACATCGCGCTTGGGAAAATTCCGGGGATTAAAGGAGAGAATACATGATCAGCATCATTGTTCCGGTATATAACGCGGAGGCGTATATTGAGGATACGATTCAGATGGTTTTACAGCAGACGTATCAGGATTGGGAACTGCTGCTGGTGGATGACGGGTCCTTAGATGGAAGTGCAGAGGTGATTCGGAAGTATCTGGATTTGCGCGAGGCATCAGGGCGGATTCGCCTTATCTGCAGACAGACGAATGAGGGAGCGGCAAGTGCCCGCAATGCAGGCCTGGATAAAGCTGCGGGAAGATACATCGCGTTTTTGGATGCAGACGATATCTGGCGTCCGGAGAAATTAGAAAAGGAGCTGGCATTTATGGAACGCAATGACGCCGGCTTTGTTTTTACTTCGTATGAATTTGGAAATGAGGATGGAATCCCTACCGGAAAGGCGGTACATGTCCCTAAGACGTTGACCTATAAGGAGGCTCTTTCGAGAACCGTGATTTTCACATCCACGGTTTTGATCGATACCCTGAAGATTGATAAAAAGCTGATTCGAATGCCGATGATCGGAAGCGAGGATACTGCTGCCTGGTGGAACATTCTGCGTGCCGGTTATACGGCATATGGATTGGAAGAGTATCTTGTGATATACAGGAGACCGAAGGGGGCTTCTCTTTCATC
>CAVAJA010000245.1:0-6781 GCA_963588615.1 Lachnospiraceae bacterium
TTCTTAGGCAGTTTCCGGAATATCTGCAGGTGGAGATCTCCACATACGAATTTGAAAGGAAAGAGGCCTATTTACATTCCATTCTGAACGAGGAAGACATTCTGTTTATCAACGGCGGAGGAAACTTGGGGGACCAATATCCGGAGGAGGAGGAACTGCACCGCAGGATTGCGGCAGAATTTCCGGATCATAAGATTGTGATTTTTCCGCAGACGGTGTCCTTCTCTTCTGCAGAGCACGGAATGTCGGAGCTGGAAAAATCGGCAAAGGTCTATAACTGTCACAGGGATCTTACCCTGTTCGTTCGGGATAAGGTAAGTCTGCAGTTTGCAAGGGATCATTTTCCGAAGGTAAAATCGTATCTCATGCCGGATATGGTCCATGTGCTGCGCAGCCGTTATGCATTTGAACGGAGCGGCATTCTGATCTGCCTGCGCGAAGATCAGGAGACGAAGCTTGATGACAGGGGAAGGGACAGGATCGCAGACATCTCATCAAAGCTGGCCGGCACGGCAGATTACAGCTCCAATATGTATCACGAGGATGTGATGCGTGAGATCCGCGGGCTTGCCGTTCGCAAGGAACTGATGCGTTTTGCGGGGCATCAGGCGGTCATTACCGATCGCCTTCACGGAATGATTTTTGCTGCTGTCACAGGAACGCCCTGTGTGGTGCTGTCCTCCAGCGGCCATAAAATCCGGGAATATTACAAAGCTTTCTTTGCGGATTCGAATGCGGTGTTCTTTATCGGGGATGAGCTCGAGAGACTGGAGGCTGCGTTAAATGAGGCGATGCAGGTGACGGATGCACATTATCCGGTGTTTGAAAAGGATCCGTTGAACAGAATCCGGTCGATTCTGGAGGAATCTTCTGTCACAGCAGGGCATTTCGAAGGAACATCACAGCAATAGATGCAAGATAGGGGATACGTATTTTAATGATGGAGGCAAATTCTGATTCCAACCATATGGCGGAGGCAAAAAAGCCGGTTCGGCTGCTGTATCCGGATGCGGCACGTGCTTTTGGAATTACCGTTGTCGCAATGGCGCACATCTGCGGCGGGAGGCTGTGGGAACTGACACCGGATATGTGGCAGTTCCGCTGGCTCACCGCGGCAGACACTCTTGCACACTGTGCCGTGCAGCTGTTCGTAATGATCAGCGGAATGTTCCTGCTTTCCCCGGCGAAAAATGTGACATGGGGGGATCTTTTCAAAAAATATATTCTCCGCATGGCGGCTGCCTATGTCGGGTGGTCCTTTTTTTATGCGGTGTTCACCGAAATTGCGGACGGGACGATTGCTTCGGAAGGATGGAAGGGAATCTGGAGTCAGTTCGTGGAGGGGCACTATCATCTCTGGTTTCTTCCGATGATGGCGGGAATCTATCTCACAGTCCCCTTTTTCAGGGCAATTACCGAAAAGGAAGATGAGCGGCTGCTCCGCTATGTCTTATCCATTTTGATCTTTTTTAACGTAGTGCATCCTGTTCTGGATGTGGTGCTGCCGGATGTGGGGGGAGTGCTGTGGACGATTACGCCCTCATGGTTTGGAATGTATGCGACATACTTTTTTGCGGGATATTACTTCAGCCAGGCAAAGGTATCCGGAATCGGAAAATATATCTGGCTGGGGATTCTGGCAGCAGGCGCAGGAGCGGTTCTGTGGTGTGTCTTTTCGGGAAGTGCAGCACTGGGGATGCTCGATGAGAGCCAGTGGAGTGCTGCAAGCCTTCCGATGACGGCATACTCCATAGCAGTTTTCATGGCATTCCGCAATTTCGGTGATGCTGCCGCACGTTTTCCCTGGATGGTTTCCCTCATAAGAAAGCTTTCGAAGCAGTCCTTTGCAATCTATCTGTGTCACGATGTGTTTATTACGATTTTTGCAAAGATTGGCTTTGATTCGCTGACCTGGCATCCTGCGGTTTCGGTTCCTCTTCTGACGGCAGCGGTTCTGCTCTGCAGCATGCTGGTATCCAGGATAGGGATGGTCTGCAGGAAGTTCCTGTCCCGAAATATCCTCGCAGAGGGTTTGCACGGAGACCACCGCAGGTGATGGATCCGCAGGAAGAGAGAAAACGGTGTAAATGATGAACAGCATGCATGTAGAGAAAATCAGGCGTGTCGGTCTGAACCGGCTGGAATATGTCTGCTCCATTGAAGGTGAGTGGAGCAGATATTTTAAAGCCGATGAGCCGATGTGGGTCGAGTATTCTGAGCCTGTAGACGGCGTTCCGGACAGCATTGCCGTGCTGCCGCTGATCGGGAACGTGATTGTTCTCGCTTCCCTCATGGATGCGGATCTTTATGTGGACGAGATCGACCGGGATTTTTACGAGTGCATTGCGGAATTCATCGATGGCTTTGACGGTGTTATGCCGGATCACGTGCATTTTAAGCACGACAGCCTTGTTCATGCCGGCCGTATCATCGATGATCCGGTGCGGGAAGAGACGGAGGAAAATCTGCTTTTTTTCAGCGGAGGCGTGGATGCTACCTTCAGCCTGATTTCCCATCTGGAGGAGAAGCCGGCACTGGTTACGGTCTGGGGGGCGGACATCCCCTGGGATAACGAGAAGGGATGGGAACAGGCACTTGCCTCGAATGCAGGGATGGCGGAGCGTCATCATTTAAAGCAGCTCACGATTCGGTCCAACTTTCGGGCGTCCTACAACGGGGACAATATTGACGACTATTCCATGAAGCTGGTGGGGGATTACTGGTGGCCTGCTTTTCAATATGGCATCGCCATGCTGTGTCTTGCTGCGCCTTTGGCCGCCGGAAAACGAAAGAAGGTCTATCTTGCCAGCAGCTTTTCTGCAGAGGATCTGGCACAATACGGAACCAAAACGGCGGCGGTTCCCTGGATCAATGACCATGTTCGCTTCGGCGGATGCAGAACGGTTCATGACGGAGGGGACTGCGGGCGGTATGAAAAGGTGAAAAGAATCTGCGAATTCTACGGAAAGGAAGAGTGGAAGCCGGTTCTTCGCGTCTGCTATCGTTCATCGGAGGGAAAAAACTGCGGCGTCTGCGAAAAATGTGCGCGTGATATGATGTCGATCCTGACGGCAGGTTATGATCCGGTTTCCTTTGGTTTTCCCTATGATCCGAAAGAGCTGCCGACCTGCTTTGCGGCCGGGCTGCAGGAAATGGCAAGAGCAGACAAGGCGGAATGCATGTCCTTTTACAAGGAACTCCAGACTGCGTATCGGAGAAACACGGCGCCCTGGGAGGTTCCTCCCGTGCTGCGGGCTTTTTATGCGCTGGAACTGAAGGAACTGGTGGATTTCCTCCATGTGCCGAATCATGAGCTCGCAGAGAAGGAAAAGGTCTGTGCAGGGATGCAGGAACAATTGTATCGGCAGATCGGTCAGCTTCGATGGGAGATCGGCGAGCTTACGAAACAAAATCATGCGCTGGAGAAGGAATTGCAGGAATTAAAAGAGTCCAAATGCTGGAGAATGACCGGGCCTCTGCGCAGAGTGCTGGAAGGTCTTCAAAGAATCGGAAAGACAGGAAACCACGGACAAAAGGACGCATGAAAGGACTTATAAAGAGCTCATGAAGGAGAAAATGAGGGAGCGGATGTTTCGGCTCGGCGCGAGGATCATCCGCGCTGTTTACGGAGAAAACAACTGGAGAGATGACTATGTAAGACTCCGATGGTGGTTTATCTGCTCGGACCAATATCAGAACGCCGTGAAGCCGTGGTTTGACCGGGCACTGCAGCAGTTTGACGGAAAGCTCTGGAATCGAGGCCGGCTGATCCAATTGGATTACTGGCTCTGCTGGATTTTTCTGGGTGCAGAGCCGGATGATTATTTTGACTTTGAGTTTTACCGCAAAGGCTGGAGCTGGAGAAACCACCATGTCACCAAACAGCGCCTGAATTTTATCGATCCCATCTTTAACAATCCATCAGATGTGAATATGATTGACAATAAGATCGATTTTTATGAGCATTGGGATGCGTTTCTTTTGAGAAACTGGTGCATTCCGCAGAAGGTGACATTCGAAAAATTTCAGGAGCTTTTCAAAGAGAAAAAAACTTTGCTGATCAAGCCTGCTGCTTCCTTCGGAGGGCACGGCATCGAGGTTATGGATATCTGTGAATCGAATCTTCGATCGGTATATGAAAAGGTACATTATTCTGAGGAATCGATCCTGGCAGAGGAATTCGTTTCACAGAAGGGGTTCCTGCATGATGTCTATCCCTTTGCACTGAATCCGCTGCGGGTGACTACGCTGCGCACAGGGGATACCGTTGAAGTTTTGTATGCGGATTTCATTACCGGGTGTCATGGGAATCGAATCGCCAATGAATGCAGCGGCGGAATCGGCTTCCCGATTGAAATCGAGTCGGGGCGTCTGGGTGTCGGTCAGGGCCGGGAGAACAACGGATATCGGAATCACCCTGACACCGGAATCCAGGTCACAGGGGAGACCGTACCGGATTGGGATAAAATCAAAGCCTATGCGTGTGATGCACATCGCCTTGCTCCGGAGGACATCCGCCTGATCGGATGGGATCTTTGCTGGAGCGATGGAGTCCTGAGCATCATCGAGGGCAATAAAACGCCGGGGTTCCCGGAGCTTCCTGATCGGTCCGAGAACATCTGGAAGCGAATGAAGGCGTATCTGGATCAGGTTTGCTGCTGAATCGGCATGTTGAACATCAGAAGAGGGAAACGGGGAAAGGAAACCTATGGAAAAGGAATCTTTTTATAATCTGCGCAGATATTTGTACGAACGTCCTTTTCGAAAGCTGACCATGGACGACCGCAAATGGGTGGAAAAGGCATGCAGGGAGGACGGGGGAATCGGCGGATATGTCAATTTCTATTGTCTGATGCTCAGTCAGGAAATGTACGAGTTTGACATCTATCGAAAAAAGTGGGGCTGCATCGTGAAGCATCCGTGGGCGGAGGATGGAAAATTATACGTTCAGTATCCCATCGGTTCACCTGCAAACCGGCAGAAAGCAGTGAAGAAGATTGTTGAAATTTATGCGGACCGTTACGAGGAGATCGTATTCTTTGCCGCTTCCGATGAAAATCTGGCAGAGCTGCGGGATCTGTACGGAGACCTTGTGACAAATGTTGAGAATAAGCGGGAATATCAGGAATACATGCTGGATGCCGGAGAGCAGATCTTGCTGGAGGGATCACAGTTCTCGAGCAGACGCAATAAAATCCGCAGATTTGAAAAATTAAATAACTGGTCGTACGAGAAAATCACCCGGGACAACCTGGCAGAATGTGCACAGATGGCCGCCGAGTGGTATGGTGGGCATGAGAAGTCAGAGGATGCGGTCGGGGAGCAGGTTGCCTTTGATTATACCTATGCACATTATGATGACTTTGATTTTCAGGGAGGAATTCTCAGGGTCGACGGGAGGGCGGCAGCCTTCCATATCGGGGCGCCCTTCAATAAGGAAATCTATATGTGCCTGTTCCTGAAATCGAGGAAGGAATACCGTGATGCTCCCATCGTCCTGCTGCATGAGTTCATGAAAAGGAACTGTGCAGGATACCGGTATATTAATTACAGCGAGGATTTGGGCATTGAAGGCCTGCGGCTGTTCAAGATGAATCTGCGGCCGAAATTCTTTACGCCGTTTTATTATGTTACCCTGAGGGTCCGCAGGTAATGTGTTTTACTGCGAACAGATGCTGCGGCGGGCGATATGCCCGTTTGGTGTTAAGGATAGAATCAGAAGCGATGAGAAGTCTGCAAAAAGAATCCTGCATAAGACAAAACAATATGATTTACAGCCTTGTCGTTTACAGAGGGCGAAGGAGAGAGGCAAGCGGATGTCGGAGAATACAAAACAGCAACATAAATTGTATACACTGCTCTTTGCAGGAATTGGTGCATTCTGCTGTCTGCTGTTTTATCTGAATGGGAAATCCTTGCTGTGGAAGGAGGACGCCATCGGGCAGTATTACCCGGTGTTCCTGTACATCGGACAGTATCTGAGAAATTTTCTTGGCGGGCTCCTGCATGGGAAATGGGTTCTTCCTGCTTATGATCTGTCCATTGCGATGGGAGAAGACATCGCGGGATGCCTCAATTATTACGGGTTTGGTGATCCGATCAATCTGATTGCTGTGTTCGCAACAAAAAAGAACGGGAGCCTGGTATACAGCATCTCGTATTTTCTGCGGGTATATCTTGCAGGAAGGGCGTTTTTGTATTACTGCGATGTGATGCACATGGGAGGGATTCCCAAAAGGGTTGAGGCGGGAGGCTGCGGCGGCAAAGCAGCAGGAAAGCTCCGGCCTTTTTGGCGTACGAGTGACCTTGGCGCGGCAGCATACGCCTTCTGCGGCTTCTCTTTGTACGGCGGAATGCGGTACGTGGAGTGGCTCTGTGTCATGATCTATTTTCCGCTCCTGCTGGCAGGAGCAGAGAAGCTGCTGCGGGATCGGAGAGAAATTTTCGGCTTCACGCTGTCAGTATGCTGCGGAGGGCTGTGCGGCTTTTATTACCTCTATATGTCAACGCTGGCCGGCATCGTGTACTGCATCGTCCGGCTGTGTGCGGCAGAGGGGAAGCTGCTCTCTTTCAGAGGAATGAAAAAAATCCTTCGGCTGGTGCCATGCTACTTTCTGGGTCTGTGCCTCTCGGCACCGATTCTGCTGCCTGCGACCTCGGAATTCCTGCATTCCCAGAGAAATTCTCAGGCGTGGGAGGTCGTCACGGATCCTGCCAATTATATTCCGAAACTGTGGCGCCTGAGAGTATTCCTTCGTACCTCCCTCCTGCCGGTGGGAAG
>CAVAJA010000246.1:0-10797 GCA_963588615.1 Lachnospiraceae bacterium
TATCGATACCACGTGGAAATTTCACGAAATGATAGAATTTCGGGATAAGATGGCGGAAAAGTATGGTCTGGATATGCTGGTCTATACCAATGAAGAGGGCGTGCGGCAGGGGATTAATCCTTTTGAACACGGCAGTGCCTACACGGATATCATGAAGACGCAGGCACTGAAACAGGCGCTGCGCAAATATGGTTTTACAGCTGCGTTCGGCGGAGGCAGAAGGGATGAGGAAAAATCCCGTGCCAAGGAGCGGGTTGTGTCCTTCCGAAATGCGGAGCAGGCCTGGGATCCGAAAAATCAAAGGCCTGAAATGTGGGATCTTTATAACATGCAGCTGGAGAAGGGACAGAGCATCCGCGTGTTCCCTCTGTCAAATTGGACGGAGAAGGACATCTGGCAGTACATCATGCGGGAGAAGATTGAGATTGTTTCGCTGTACTACGCCAAGGAGCGGAAGGTCGTGGAACGTGACGGCAACATCATCATGGTGGATGATGATAGAATTTTGCCGTTCCTGCGGCCGGAAGAGAAGATTGAGACCCGAAAGGTTCGCTTCCGGACACTTGGCTGCTATCCTCTGACGGGAGGCGTGGAATCGGATGCGGACACATTGCCGGCAATCGTAAAGGAAACTCTGGGGGCGGTGTATTCGGAGCGCACCAGCAGGGTGATTGACCACGAGGCTGCCGGCAGCATGGAGAGACGCAAGAGGGAAGGATATTTCTAGAGGGTTTGCAATGAATCAGAATGAAAATAAAGAAAATACACTTTTGAAATTCCTGACCTGCGGCAGTGTGGATGACGGAAAATCGACATTGATCGGGCACATGCTCTACGATGCAAAGCTTTTGTTCGCCGATCAGAAGCAGGCACTTGAGCTGGATTCCAAGGCAGGCAGCGCAGACGGCGGCATTGACTATTCTCTGCTGCTGGATGGGCTGATGGCGGAGCGGGAGCAGGGAATTACCATAGATGTGGCTTATCGGTATTTTACGACCAACAGGCGTTCCTTTATTGTCGCGGATGCTCCCGGCCATGAGGAATACACAAGGAACATGGCGGTCGGTGCGTCCTTTGCGGATTTGGCGGTGATATTGATGGATGCAGCCAAGGGGGTGCTGATCCAGACAAGGCGTCATACGAGAATCTGCTCCCTGATGGGGATCCGTGATTTTGTTTTTGCTGTGAATAAGATGGATCTCATCGGTTATGACCGATCCCGTTTTGAGGAGCTGACGAGGCAAATCAAGGCAATGATGTCGGAATTCCCGGTGCATTCCCTGCAGATCATTCCGGTGTCGGCCACCAAGGGAGACAATATCACGGAGAGATCCGCGAAGATTCTGTGGTATACAGGGCCCACGCTGCTGAATTATCTGGAGGAGATTCAGGTGGAGAACACGACCGCGCACGCAGGCTTCTGTATGCCGGTACAGAGAATCTGCAGACCGAATCATACATTCCGCGGCTTTATGGGTGAGGTGAAGTCGGGCGAGGTGAAAATCGGGGATCAGGTGACGGTATTACCGAGTCATGAGTCGGCAGAGGTGAAAGAAATCCTGTCAGGATTTGAATCTGTTCCGTGCGCAGGAACAGGGCAGCCGGTGAATATTACGCTGGATCGGGAAATCGATGTCAGCCGGGGCTGCGTGATGGTCAGGGACTGCAGCTGCCAGGTGGGAAACCTGTTCGCGGCGTCTGTGCTGTGGATGGATGAAAGACCGCTCATTCCGGGTAAAAACTATCTTCTGAAAATCGGAACGAAGAAAGTTCCGTGCACCCTGCAGAAGATTCATTATCAGGTGGATATTAATACCGGGGAGCGTATTCCGGCAGAAAGAATCTGCAAGAATGAAATTGCTTACTGCGAGATTCTGACCGCAGAGAACATTGTCTATGATCTGTTTGAGAACAATCGGGCACTGGGCGGCTTTATTCTGATTGACCGTGTTTCCAATATGACCTCAGGCTGCGGTGTGGTTCAGGAAATTTTGACGAGAAATACCGAGATTTGCTGGCAGGAGCTGGACATCACGCGTGACATTCGTTCCAGACAGAAAAACCAGAAGCCGCTGACCCTGTGGTTTACCGGCCTGTCCGGATCCGGAAAGTCTACGATTGCAAATGAATTGGAAAAAAGATTGGTTTCCATGGGAAGGCATACCATGCTGTTGGATGGAGACAACATTCGCTTCGGTCTGAACAAGGATCTTGGCTTTGACCAGGCAGACCGCATCGAGAACATCCGCAGAATTGCAGAGGTGAGCAGGCTGATGAATGATGCGGGACTGATCGTCCTGACCGCCTTCATTTCGCCTTATGCGGCAGATCGTCGCAATGCGCGGGAGATCATCGGGGACAGCTCCTTTGTTGAGGTTTATATTTCGACTCCTCTGGAGGAGTGCGAAAAACGGGATGTCAAAGGACTCTACCGGAGAGCAAGAGCTGGAGAAATCAGTCATTTTACCGGAATCAGCAGTCCATATGAGAAACCGGAGCACCCGGAGATTGTCATTGATACGGAAAACTGTTCCGCCGAGGATGCCGTGGAGCAGATTCTAAGTGCATTGGGAGAAGATCTGCAGGCAAGATGAACAAGAAAAACAATACGGTGAATCAAGGCGCAGGTTTGTGAGGATGTCACAGAGATTCGTCTGGATTGATCCGGAAGGATACAGAAGGAGAGAAGGATTCATGCGAGCCCGATTCATCGGCATTGGATTTCAGAAATGCGGGACAACCACGCTGTACGAACTGCTGCGTCACCACCGCGAGTTGATTTTGACACAGGACGTGAAGGAGCCCATGTTCTATCGTGTGGGTTGGTGGAGAGAGAAAAAAGGGGCACAGTGGTACGAGAAGCGGTATTTTGGCGGATATTCCGAGAATGATGCAAGACTTCCCGGAGAGATCAATGCAGGACTTGGAGAAAACGGCTGCGCAAAATGGATTGCCGAAGACTTTGCAGCGGATACGAAGCTGATTTTCATGATGCGGGAACCGGTGGAGAGAAGCTATTCTGCATATAAATATTTTCTTGCGAGGGGATTTTTGCCGATGCGGTACATGCGGCTGGACCGCAGAAGAGGGCATGCGGCCGCCTTTGATGTTTATGTGCATGACATTCTGGAACATCCGGGGAAAAAGGCGGAGATTCTGAAAAAGCGCCGCAAATACCTGGTGTTTTCACAGAGCTGTTACGCCCAGTTGATCGGAGAGTATGCACAGTATTTTCCCAAGGAGCAAATGCATTTCATTCTCTTTGAAGACTTTGTAAAGAATCAGGAAAAAGAGTGCAGAAAAGTGTATGACTTCCTCGGAATCGGCGAGGATGAGAAGGTGCCTTATGGGATCCGCAGCAATGAGGGAAATCAGAGGGCGTCAGGACCTTTGTGGGCAATGTGGCATTTTTTGTTTGTTGCATTCAACTATTGGCTGACGGAATATCTGGATGTGGAAAAGGATCATCCGGTGGCATATCGGCGTTATCGGATCGTTCATGATTGGGTAATTCGGAAAAGCTTTCAGGAAGATGAAGACCATTCAAAAGTGGCGGATTCTACGAGACAGTATCTGCAGCAGTATTATCAGCAGGAGATCGCACAGACAGAGAAGCTGATCGGGAGAAGCCTTGAGGGGATCTGGTATGGAAAGTAACTCGAAAGGTTTGTGGATTGGGGAAGATGCGGTATGCTGCCGAAGCAGGTGTGGAAATAAATAGAAACAGCGGCATGAGTGCTGCACGGGAGGATTGCAAATGAGTAAGGAAGGCGGTTTTATCTCAGAATTTAAGAAGTTCATCATGCGCGGCAATGTGATGGATATGGCAGTCGGTGTGATCATTGGCGGTGCGTTCACATCGGTGGTTACATCTTTGAATACAGACATTATTTCGCCGATTATTGCAATTTTCGGCGGAACGGACTTTTCCTATCTGAGTGTGACGTTGGGTGAGGGAGAAAACGCACCGGTTATTGCATACGGAACGTTTATCACGGCGGTGATCAACTTTCTGATTACGGCGTTGATTCTGTTCTGTATTCTGCGCGGATTCAATAAGGCAACGGAGAAAGCAAATGCGCTTCTGAAGAAGAACGAGAAAGAGGAGCAGCCGGAGCCCACGGAGAAGGAATGCCCGTACTGCTATACAAAGATTCACATTAAGGCAACGCGGTGTCCGCATTGCACATCGGAGTTGAAGTGAGGACGGGGGCACAGAATAAAAGACGGTAGCGGCATGATTTTGCTGAAAAATGGTGTGACAGATGTGTTTCATCTGTCACACCATTTTTTAAACAGGCTCTGTTCCGGCACGTGAACCCTCAGCTTTTGCTGCTGCGCAGCTGCAGGCTGCGGTTCTGCACCAGATCGATGATGATGTCCGCACTGGTATGATAGCCCAGAACGCCGGTATCCAGGCTGATGTCGTAGTCGTGATAATCTCCGAGAATATGTCCGGTATAGGTTTTGTAATAAGTCGCACGCCGTTCATCGCGCTTCTCAATATATCTTCTGAGATCATCGTCACCGTAGGTATTAAGTTCCAGTGCTCGGCTCGTTCGTTTCAAAATGTCAGCATGGAGAAAGACATCAATGCTGGGGATGCCTGCCTCCCGCAGAATGAGATTTGCGCAGCGCCCGATGATGATGCAGTCGTGCTCGGCCAGTCTTAAGATGGTTTCGACCTGAGCAAGAAAGATCGCATCGTGAGAGCTCTTGTAAATGGTAACGTTGTTCAGAAAATCGTTCATGATTTTGCTGATCGTGCTGAGTTCTTCCCCCTCGCGCTCGATGTCTTCAATCGAATAGCCGCTTTTGCTGGCGGTCTCTCTCACGAAATCCCGGTCATAATAAGGGATGCCGAGTTTTTCGGAGATCTCTTTTGCAACACTGGTTCCGCCGGAAGCATATTCTCGGCTGATGGTGATGATGGGATATTTTCTGTCTGCCATGGCAGATCCTCCTTGTGCTCAGAATAACATAGAGAATCGCAGAACAGAAAACCGTTTGTCCAAATACACGAATCTGTCTGCGAACTGCTAAGGTAATTGTAGCGGATATGACAACGTTCTTCCATAGCTATTTCAAATAAGTAAAAAAAATGTTAAAATGAAGCGTCCTGCTGTCAGAATGTTGGATGCAGTGCGAATTGTGCAGTCTGCAGGCGGACAGTCGATGGCCGGATTTTTTGCGTCAGATACAAATGAGGAGGATTGGTTGTCATGAGGATACAGGGGCTTCGAACTCTTGCGTTATCTATGCTTACTCAGATATCAGACCTGGTAGGAGAAGGGAAACACAGGCTGGTTCGCGGTGCAGTCGTGGGGACGGCAGCATTTCTCATGTTATCTGTGACCGGCTGCGGTCAGTCGGGAACCCGCATGATGTTCGGAACGGGCGGAACGGCGGGGACCTATTACTCTTACGGGGGAGTGATTGCCCAGTATATTACGAATTACACCGGGAACAAGGTCACGGCCGTTTCCACCGGAGGTTCCAAGGTGAACATCCAATCCATTCAGGATGGAGATTTCCAGCTGGGATTTACGCAGTCAGATGTCATGGCTTATGCGTGGGATGGCGTCAAATCCTTTGAGCAGGATGGTGCAACGCACGATTTCCGCGTTCTCGGCGGTCTGTATGCGGAGACGGTGCAGCTGGTAACAATGGATCCGAAGATTACCTCGGTGGAGGATCTGAGAGGGAAGAGCGTATCCATCGGCGCAGCCGGATCGGGGACGTACTTTAATGCGATTGATGTTCTGAATGCGGCAGGAATATCATTGGACGACATTCATCCGCAGTATCAATCCTTTGAGGACAGCAAGGAATCCTTAAAGGATGGAAAGATTGATGCAGCCTTTATTGTGGCAGGGGCTCCGACTACGGCAATCACGGAACTGGCCACTACCAATGGTGTTTATCTGATCAACATTGACGGCGAACTCAGGAATGAGATTCTGGAGGCGTGTCCCTATTACACAGCTTTGGAAATCCCGGCAGACACCTATCCGGGACAGACGCAGGCTGTTGACACCATCACCGTAAAGGCAACCGTCATCGTGTCAGCGGCGCTGGATGAGGAGACGGTTTACCGCATGACAGCTGCAATTTTCGATCATGTTGATGAAATTTCAGCGGAGAATGCGAAGGGAGCAGAGCTTTCTGCAGAGAATGCCACAGAGGGCATGGCGGTTCCTTTTCACGCAGGAGCAGCAAAATATTATGCAGAACACGGAATCACCGTCGAGACAGCACAGGAGTGATGGGGGACGAAGAGTATGGCATTTTTGAAGGGCAATCGAGAGACAAAGATAACAGAATCTTTGCTGGAACAGGCCGGCAGCAGCGATGCGGCGCCGGAGCTGTCTGCAGAGGCAGATGTAGATGCCATTATGAAAAAGTATGATCGCGAATCCAACATTCGCGTGTGGACCGGTCCGTATAAGACTGCTATCCGCTTCATTCTGGCTTTTTTCTCTTTGTGGTGCATTTATGTTACATTGTTTGCAACTTTTCTGGAGGAGATTCGTCTCACATCGTTTCTTGCCAGCATTATTTTCATCGGCTTTCTGACCTACCCGGCGAAAAAAGGCGACAACAGGGAAAATTACATGCCGCTCGGCGATATCATTTTCATGGTGCTTGGTTCGGGAGCTTTTTTCTATTTCACGTTCAACGCGAACAAGATCATCAATCAGGGCACGCGGTTCGAGGCGTATCAGATTGTGATCGGTATTGTGGGAATTGCGGCACTCATTGAGCTGACGCGGCGCTGTGTCGGAATCCCGATTTTGTGTGTCGCAGGATTCTTTCTGATCTATGCGCTGGCGGTTGGATTGACGAACCCGGATTTTTATGGACGTGTGAGATACCTGGTACGCAATCTCTTTTATACGAAGGAGGGTATTTTCTCCACGCCGGTAAATGTCTGCTCAAAATATATCGTTGTATTCATCATTTTCGGTGCGTTTCTGGAGCGTACAGGAATTTCGAATTTTTTTATTCAGCTGGCAAACTGTGTTGCCGGGAAGTATGCGGGCGGTCCTGCGAAGGTGGCTGTCATCAGTTCGGCTTTGTGCGGCATGGTGTCCGGTTCATCCGTCGGTAATACGGTAACGACGGGATCTGTCACCATTCCTATGATGAAGGATACGGGGTATAAGGCGGAGTTTGCCGGCGCAGTGGAGGCAGCAGCATCTACCGGGGGTCAGATCATGCCTCCGATCATGGGGGCAGCGGCCTTTCTTATGGCAGATTTTGTGGGAGTTCCGTATTCGAACATTATTGTGAGAGCGATTCTCCCTGCAATTCTTTATTTCACGGGAATTTTCATTTCTGTTCATCTGGAGGCTAAAAAGTTAGGGCTTTCCGGCATTCCGAAAGAGCAGCTGCCGGTCTTCAAACTGCTGATCCGCAAGGTGTATCTGCTGCTGCCGCTTGTGATGCTGGTGATTTGGGTGTCCGGTAATTACATGACGATGCAGAAGGCGGCCAGTTACGCCATCATTCTGTCCATTGTCGTGAGCTTGTTCGACAGAGAACACAGAATTTCAGTTTCAAAATGCATCGATGCACTGGAGGCCGGAGGAAGGGGGGCCATTACCGTAGCGGCAGCCTGCGGCGTGGCAGGAATCATTTCCGGCTGTATTACGATGACAGGGCTTGCCAATGAATTGATCAATGGCATTATCAGTGTTGCAAACGGGCGCTTGATTATTGCACTTCTTTTGACCATGCTGTGCTGTATTGTGCTGGGAATGGGTGTGCCTACGACGGCAAATTACTGTATCATGGCGGCAACCTGTGCACCGATTCTGGTTCGGATGGGTGTACCGACGCTGGCTGCACACTTTTTCGTATTTTATTTCGGCATTGTGGCGGATATTACTCCGCCGGTGGCGCTGGCAGCTTATGCCGGTTCGGCGATTGCAAAATCCAATCCGATGAAGACGGCCTTCAATGCTTCAAAGCTGGCGGTCGCAGTGTTCATTGTGCCGTATGTATTCTGCTTTAATCCGGCAATGCTCCTGATTGACACGACGCCGGTGCAGGTGGTTCAGATCTTCATTACGTCCCTGATCGGAGTGTTCGGCGTTGCGGCTGCTCTGGAGGGATATTTCAAAATAAAGATGCCGGCTTTTGTCAGAGTTGTCATGGCAGTCGGCGGATTGCTGCTGATTGATCCGAGTCTTACGACGGACATTGCCGGAATTATGATCATCGTTGTGTGCTGCTATTTTCAGGTGCTGCGGTCCGGAAAAACACAGAAGACAGCATAAGAAAAATGAGATTTTATACAGCGGCAGACGGTTTGCGGCAGATGTTTTTTGGGAAAAATGACTGTTGCCAGATTCTTCAAAGCTTTGTATAGTAACCGCATCAAGACAAAGGCGTTTTGTACCGTGGGTGCAGGACGCTTTTTTTATTTCCGGAAAGGATGAAATTAGGAATCATGATGAAACCTGTGATTGGATTGGTTCCACTCTATGATGATGAAAAGGACAGTTGCTGGATGCTTCCTGGGTATATGCAGGTGTTGGAGCGATGCGGTGCGCTGCCGCTCATGCTGCCGTATACAACGGATGAGGAAGAACTGTCTGAGGCATATGAATTGTGCGATGGTATTTTGTTCACGGGTGGTCACGATGTGGGACCTTCTGTGTATGGAGAGGAGCCGACTGCAGAATGCGGCAAGCCGTGCCGGACAAGAGATTTCATGGAGGGAGTTCTTCTGGACAAGTCGATTGCAGACGATAAGCCGGCCTTCGGCATTTGCCGCGGAATTCAGTTCATGAATGCGCATTTGGGCGGCAGTCTGTATCAGGATTTGCCGACAGAGCACCCGTCGAAGGTGGAACACCATATGTCACCGCCTTACGATCGTCCGGTTCATAAGATTTCCGTATTGCAGGGGACACATCTTGCAGACATCATCGGCGAAGGAATTCATGAGGTGAACAGCTACCATCATCAGGCGGTTCGAACACCTGCTGAGAGGGTGGAGGTCATGGCTCTTTCAGAGGACGGCCTTGCTGAGGCAATTGAAGTCAAAGGGAGCAGATTTATTATGGCGGTGCAGTGGCATCCGGAGCTCTCGTATCGAACGAACGAGGACAGCATTTGCTTGGTACAGGCTTTTGTCGATGCCTGTATGAAATAGAAATGGCGTGAATGCCGGGAGGTAAAAATTATGAAAAAGAAGATCATGTCACTTGTAATGGCAGCAGCCGTTGTATGCAGTCTTGCGGCCTGCAGCAGTTCGGCCGAGACAACGGATACGGATGCGGCGGAGGATACAACCGAAGCAGCAGAGGAGGATACTTCGGATGCAGAGACCGCGGCCGCAGAAGATTCAGATCAAAAGGTATGGAAGATCGTTACCGACACAGCATTTAAGCCGTTCGAGTATACGGATGACAGCGGGAATTTTGTCGGCATTGATGTAGATATTCTTGCTGCGATTGCGGAGGATCAGGGATTTGAGTACACACTGGATTCTCTTGGCTGGGATGCCTCCATTGCAGCCTGCCAGGCAGGACAGGCGGACGGCATGATTGCAGGTGCATCCATTACAGACGAGCGGAAGGAATCCGGATGGATTTTCTCTGATGGATATTATGAAGCAAATCAGAGCATGGCAGTTGCTGAGTCCAGCGACGTCACTGGGTTTGAGGATCTTTCCGGGAAGGCAGTTGCGGTTAAGACCGGTTCCATGTCGGCCAGCTATGCAGAGAGCATTGCAGATGAATATGGCTTTACCATCACCTATTTTGAGGATTCTCCGACAATGTATCAGGCTGTTGTAGGCGGACAGGTTGCAGCTGTTATTGACGATACGCCGATTATGGCGTCCAACATCAAGGACACCGGAATTGCCATGAAGCTTGTGGACGGTACGGGAAACGATCCTGCATCTTACGGTTTTGCAGTATTCTCAGAGGATAATCAGGAACTGATTGATCTTTTTAATGCAGGACTTGCGGACATCAAGGCAAACGGAACCTACGATGAGATTATTGCAAAGTACCTCGGAGAATAACACATGATTAAAATTATCACGGTTTACGGTGGTATGTTGGCGGCAGCGCTCGGAAGGACGCTGCTGCTGGCATTGTGGGGACTTTTTTTTGCCTGCATCATTGGCCTTGTATTCGGGCTTTTGGGAGTCGTGAAAAATCGGTTCTGCAACGTTGTTACGCAAATCTTTGTGGATATCATTCGCGGTGTTCCAATGATCGTTCTGGCCTTTTTTGTTTATTTCGGTGTCCCTTACCTGTTCAATACGGTGATCGGGGGCTTTCATGTGAATCTTTCCGCCCTCTGTGCCGGAGTCATCTGTCTGGCCCTTAACTGCGGCGCATACATGGCGGAAATCATTCGGGCAGGCATTCTGTCTGTGGATGCAGGACAGATGGAGGCGGCCCGTTCCCTGGGATTGCCTTATGCAAAAGCAATGAGCAAAGTTGTTCTCCCACAGGCCATTCGGACAATGATTCCTACGATCATCAATCAGTTCATCATCACCCTCAAGGATACATCGATCCTGTCTGTGATTGGATTTCCGGAGCTGGTGAATACGGCCAAGAATGTGCAGGCGAATACATTTATGTCCTTTCAGACATGGGCAATTGTTGGCCTTATGTATCTTTTTGTGATCACGATTCTGTCCCGGGTTGCAAAAAGGCTGGAAAGGAGGCTGAACGTTGGGAGATAACAGTCTTGTCAAAATAAGAACGGAGCACCTTCGGAAACACTTCGGCAAGCTGGAGGTACTGAAGGATATTTCCGTAGAAG
>CAVAJA010000247.1:0-12199 GCA_963588615.1 Lachnospiraceae bacterium
GATATCTGTTATCCCAAGGAAAACCGTGACCTGTACGAGGCACTTGCGGACAGGGGCGGCCTGATCTCGGAGTACCGGCCCGGTGTGCAGCCGCAGAACCGCTTCTTTCCTTCAAGAAACCGGATTATCAGCGGATTGTCCGATTTGATTCTGGTGATCGAGTCAAGAGAACGCTCGGGAACGCTGATCACCGTGGACCGGGCATTGGAACAGGGAAAGGACGTCTGGGCATTGCCGGGACGCGTCGATGACGCAGGCAGCAGCGGCTGCAATCGTCTCATTCGTCAAGGAGCTGGAATTGCACTTTCTCCGGAGATTGTTCTGGAGGCCCTTGGCTTGCAGGAAGACATGGAAGGCAAAAAGATACAAAAAGTACAGGAAGATGCTGATCATGGAGCAGGCAGCATAGAGGTGACGGAGGAATCATTGCTGCAGAAGGATGTCAGGACTGACAAATGTTCGGCGGATGCAGCGCTTTTGAGATGTCTGGATCGTTCAACGCCGCATTCACTCGATGATATTTATGAAGAGGCAAAAGCTCTTATGGGAAGAGAAATTTCCTTTGCGCAGCTGCAGCGGGAACTGGTAAAACTCATGATCAAAGGTCGGGTGTATGAACTTCGTGTGGGGCAGTATGTAAAGGGATAGGATGCTCGGCAGAATAGCGGAATGGAGGCAATCACCGGTTTCCCCTTTACAAGATGAGCATTCGGTGGTACTCTGACTGTACCACGACAACTAATACAGTGAACACAGAGGAGACAGCTATGGATTTGATCGATTATCGGGATTCAAGGCCGATTTACGAGCAGATCGCAGAACGATATAAAACGCTCATATTGAAAGGCGTTCTGGAACCGGAGGAACAGATGCCTTCTGTTCGTTCTCTTGCCATGGAACTGTCAACAAATCCCAATACAGTGCAGAAGGCTTATGCCGAACTGGAGAGAGAAGGATTTCTTTATACCGTAAAGGGAAAGGGCAATTACGTAAGCGGCAGCAGGGAACTGATGGAAAATAAGAAAACAGAACTGATCCAGCGCATCGCCTGTCTTTTGAAGGAAGTGGATGAACTGGGACTGGATCGTGATGAACTCTACAGGAAAGCGGGTGAGCTGATAAAATGATTGAGACCATGAATCTGACAAAAGCCTTTTCAGACTGCATTGCAGTCAATGATGTGTCAATCAGGATGAATGACAAGGAGGTTTTCGGTCTTCTCGGAACCAATGGTGCGGGAAAGAGTACCCTGTTGAGAATGCTGGCTGGTGTCATGCGGCAGGATAAAGGTACCATCTGCATCGACAGGGAGCCGGTGTACGACAACCCTGAGGTGAAGGAGAATATTTTCTTTATTCCCAATGATTACTATTATTTTCCGAATGCCACGGGAAATGTGATGAGTCATTACATTGCAGACTTATATCCGGATTATTCAGAGTATCGTTTCGGGAAAATGATGAAGGATTTCGGACTGGATCCGGAGAGAAGGATTGACTCCTTCTCAAAGGGAATGAAGAAACAGCTTTCCATTATTCTGGGACTGTGTGCTGGGACGAAATATATTTTCTGTGATGAGACGTTTGATGGATTGGATCCAGTTATGCGGCAGGCGGTGAAGAGCCTTTTTGCAAAAGATATGGAGGATCGCGGATTGACGCCGGTCATTACCTCGCACAATCTGCGTGAAATAGAAGATATCTGCGATCATGTGGGATTGCTTCATCAGGGCGGAATTCTTTTGTCAGAGGATATGGAACAGCTGAAGACATCCATTCTGAAGGTACAGTGCGTTTTCGCTTCTGAGGAAGATAAAAAGATAGCCCTGGCCGGGCAGGAGATTATCAATGAGGAAAATCGAGGAAGGCTGGTCACTCTGACAATTCGAGGAAGCCGTGAGACGATTGAACAGCATTTCCGCGGTGTGAACACCGTCTTTTTTGAGGTCCTTCCGCTGACGCTGGAGGAAGTTTTCATCAGTGAGACGGAGGTAGTCGGCTACGATATTCGTAAATTTATTTTGGATTAAATATTGTGGGATTTAGCTACAGACCTCTTTTCGGGCTGGAAGGAGAAACATGAACGATAAAAAAAATAAGAAAAACAGACGGTTCTGCATCCTTCAGAAGCAGCTGCTTCAGAGAAGACTATGGATGCAGACAGGAATACTTCTCTATATGCTGCTGTATTATCCGGTAGCGATCGTTCTCCTGATTGTAAGGAGCAATGAGGTTGCAGCGATTCAGAACATGTCAGAAGCAGAAACATTGGCGCAGCGCCTGTATGAGGTGGAGACCTGGATCGGAATCCGGCAGAGTTTTGCCTTTGTAGTTGTGATCATTGCGGTTCTGCTCGGCATAGGCGGTTTTTCGTACCTGTTCAGTATGGAAAAGCAGAATTTTTATGAAAGTCAGCCGGTTTCCCGCATGGGGCGGTTCTGGAACATTTATATCAACGGCTTTCTTATGTTTGAGATTCCGCTGATTGTCTGCACATTCTTGGCGGTCATCTGTGCCGCTGCGATGGGGGGAATGAACAGCCTTATTTTCGGGGAGACCATGGTTCAGCTGCTTCGGTTGACAGTGAGCTTTTTTGCCTCTTACAGCATTGGAATGCTGGCGGTAATGCTGACAGGAAATCTGATTGTTTCCGGCATTGCAGCAGTATTTCTGCTGGCAATAGATCAATTTATATGGATGATGGGAGGGTGGCTTACGTCGACGTTTTACAGCACCTACAGCTATTTAAACAGTGTGACGCCGAGCTTCCTGTTCTCGCCGATTTACAATGCAATGGCCCCGTCGAGGTACATGGACATGCAGTATGAGGTTTCTTATAATTCTCCTCTTTCCCTCGATCAGCTGCTGGGGCTTGTACGCGGATGCCTGAAGGCGGATGCAGCCAATCTTGTGATAGGCGCGGTTCTGCTGGTGATTGTCATTCGTCTGTATTTGACCCGTAAAGAGGAACAGGCAGGGATGACGGTGATTCATAAGCCGGTGCGTGCGGTTGTCCGAATTGTGAGCAGTGTGTTCGCAGCTTTATTCGCAGGTGAGCTGATTATTAATCTGTTCAGTTCGGTGTCATCTCATACGGGTACAGCATTCATGCTGCTGGGAATCATTGCGGCGGCGGTTCTTTGCTCCGGAGTGATCGAGATTATTTATGAGCTGAACATCTGGAAGTTCTTTTCCCATTTCGGCGAGATGGCGGCGGCAACACTGGCAGCCTGTGCGATTTTCCTGATCTTCCGATACGACCTGACAGGATATGATCGGTATATTCCGAAAGCCGGGGATGTGGAAAGTGCAGCCTTATACGTATACAATGACAGCTCCTATTACTACTACGAAACGGAAGCGGATATTCACAATTACAATACACAGAAAATTGTTCTGCAGCGCATGAAGCTGACAGACATGGAATCCTTCCGGGCACTGGTTGAGCCGTCCATGAAAAATGCAAGGGATATCTGGAAAGGGAGCGGAGAAGATTCCTGGGAGGCTCAGATCTGCTATCATATGAAGAACGGAAGAGATATCTATCGCTCCATCAGCATTCCGTACAGCATGGAGGCTTCTGTTCTGGATGCCGTGGTGGGATCACAGGAATATAAAGAAGGATTGATTCCGGTATATTCCGATACATATGTACAGGAGCTTTCTGCAACTGCAGGAACACTTTCCTATTCCAACGGATACGATTTGGTCAAGGCAGAAGGAAGTCTGTACACGGAATTCGAAGAGGCATACAAAAAGGATCTGGATCAATATTATTCCTATTCACAGCTGTCCGGCGAATGTGCAGTCGGAAAAGTAAGTTTCCAGTGCAAACAGCCTGTTTATGTGGAACAGCAGTATGACGTCTATCCTTCTTATGTGAATACGATAACCTTTTTGAAGGAGCACGATCTGTTCCTGGAAGAGGGATCAGCAGAGCAGGTAGAGTATGTTGATGTCTATGAGTATACGGACACCGATACCAGACAGGTTCGGTACACAGACGAAGAAAGCATTCAGAAGATCATCGACAGCTCTGATGTACAGATCAGCACCAATTGGAGAAAGACGGGCAATCTGTATGACTATTCCATTGACCTTTATGTGACGTGCAGGTCCAATGAGTACAATGTGTACTACAGTGTTTATTTCCGAGAAGGAGAGATTCCGAGCTTCGTACAGAAGGATCTGGAACAGTCCGCAGAAAGTGATTGACGCAGGAGGCACGGTGCGATGATCAGTCCGTACTCGAAAACTTTTGTTTGAGTCGGCATGGAGAGAGAAGCGGCAGCCTTACAGAACCGTCAGCAGGAATGAGAATTCCGGCTGACGGTTTTATTTTTAGTGCGAATGTAATAATATAAAGAGATGTGAGTGTAAACAGACACTGGTGGCAGTCAATTGGGAATAGAGGAATGATATGGCACTGAAAAAGAAACCGGTTACCGGCATGAAGGATGTGATGCCGGCTGAAATGGAGATTCGGGATTATTGCATTTCTGTAATTAAGAAGACCTACGCAGAATTCGGATTTCAGGGAATTGAGACTCCCTGTGTGGAGAACATAGAGAATTTAACATCGAAGTCCGGCGGAGACAACGAGAAGCTGATTTTTAAGATTTTGAAGAGAGGCGAGAAGCTTCACATTGAGGAGGCAGAGACGGAGGCTGACCTGGTGGACGGCGGACTTCGCTATGATCTGACGGTGCCGCTGGTGAGATATTTTTCAAACCATGAGAACGAGCTTCCGATGCCCTTCAAGGCACTGCAGATGGGGAACGTGTGGCGCGCAGACAGACCGCAGAAGGGTCGCTATCGCCAGTTCATGCAGTGTGACATTGACATCATCGGAGAGCCGACGAACCTCGCTGAGATTGAATTAATTCTTGCGACAACGACAACCCTTGGAAGGCTTGGGTTTGGGAATTTCCAGATTCGAATCAATGAGCGGAGAATCCTGAAGGCAATGGCAAAGGCCTGCGGCTTTCCGGAGGAGCGCTACGATGAAGTCTTCATCACGCTGGATAAGATGGATAAGATCGGTCTTGAGGGGGTGGAGCAGGAACTGCTCGAGGAAGGCTTTGATGCAGCGGCAGCAGGTCGATACAGGACATTGTTTGAGGGTCTGAACGCTTCGGAAAATCCGCTTTCTTATCTGGAAGAAAAGCTTGCCGGTGTAATTGAGGAGGAGGTCATTCCGAACCTGCGCGAGACCATTGAAACGGTGGAGGCAACGAAGCAGGCAGATTTCAAGCTGGTCTTTGATCCGACGATTGTGCGCGGAATGAGTTATTATACAGGGACGATTTTTGAAATTGCCATGCCGGAGCTGGGAATCAGTGCAGGCGGCGGTGGACGCTATGACGGGATGGTCGGGAAGTTTACCGAGAAAGATGTTCCTGCCTGTGGATTTTCCATTGGATTCGAACGCATCATTCTGATCCTTCTGGAGCAGGGCTTTCAGGTTCCGGGAAAGGGTGAGAAGGCTGCATTTCTTCTGGAGAAGGGTCTGTCGGGTGAGCGCCTGAAGGAAGCAATCGAAAAGGCACAGAAATACCGCGCGGAGGGAAAATCTGTTCTTGTGGTCCGTATGAATAAGAATAAAAAGTTCCAGAAACAGCAGCTTGAGGCACAAGGATATGTGAGCTTTGAGGAGTTCTACCAGAATCCGATTGGCTGAGATAACGATGCATGGACCTGTGCACAGGCACACGAAAGCAGGTTCATATGATAAGAGACGTTCTTCGAAAAAGGCTGGAACGAGGAACGTTTTGGCAAACGGTGTGCAGAAATGAGGAATAGATATGCAGTCACGTACCCATACCTGCGGAGAACTTCGCATTGGAAATGTCGGGAAAACGGTTCAGCTGGCCGGATGGATGGAAAATTTGCGTGTGGTGTCCGCAAATCTTGGCTTTGCTGTGCTGAGGGATTTCTATGGAACGACGCAGGTCGTTGTTGAAAATGAAGAGATGATGGAACAGTTTAAGTCCATCACAAAGGAATCTACCATCAATGTTATCGGTGTGGTGAGAGAGAGAAGTTCGAAGAATCCAAAGCAGGATACCGGTGATATTGAGGTGGTACCGCAGAGCGTTACCGTGCTGGGACGATGCCGCTATGGAAGTCTTCCCTTTGAAATCAATCACAGCCGCGAGGCGGATGAGCAGATGCGCCTTAAATATCGCTATCTGGATCTTCGGAATCCGGAAGTGAAGAAGAACATTCTTCTTCGCTGCAATGTGGTGGCAGCACTTCGTCAGTCGATGGTGGAGCATGGCTTTCTGGAAATTACAACGCCGATTCTGACAGCATCTTCGCCGGAGGGAGCAAGAGATTATCTGGTTCCCGCAAGAAAGCATCCCGGGAAGTTTTACGCACTTCCGCAGGCTCCTCAGCAATTCAAGCAGCTCCTGATGACAGCAGGGTTTGACCGTTATTTCCAGATTGCGCCCTGTTTTCGGGATGAGGATGCAAGAGGAGACCGTTCCCCGGGAGAGTTTTATCAGCTGGACATGGAGATGGCTTTTGCAAGTCAGGAAGATGTGTTCGCTGTTCTGGAGGATGTTCTGCCCCCGATCTTTGCCAAGTACGGCACATATGACCGTGCAAGTGCAGCTCCTTTTGCAAGAATTCCATACCTGGAAGCAATGGAAAAGTACGGCTCAGATAAGCCGGATCTGCGCATTGATCTGACGGTGCAGGATGCAACAGAAGTTCTGAAGGACTGTGGTTTCGGCCCCTTTGCATCGGTTAGAGAGCAGAAGGATGAGAACGGCAACGTCACGGGAACAGAGGAAACGAAGGTTGTCATCAAGGCTGTCGTTGTGTCCGGCTTTGAGGGAACCAGAAAATTCATTGATAAGACCCTGGCGGATGTCGAGGTGCAGGCCGGCAGCAAGCCGTACTGGTTCCGAATGGATGAGAACGGTGAACTGGTGGGTGGAATTGCTAAATTCATTGCGCCGATTAAGGAGCAGGTGACAGCGGCATTGGGAGTAAAGCCCGGCGATTTCGTTGCCCTCTCTGCAGGAAAAAAGACGGCGGCACAGAAGACAGCAGGTGTTCTGGTGAAGACGCTGGGGGCTGCGGTTCCCGGACATATGGATAAGGAACAGTATGCATTCTGCTGGATCGTGGATTTTCCGATGTACGAGATCGGAGAGGAAAGCGGAGAGCTGGAGTTCTGCCATAATCCTTTTTCCATGCCGTCGGGGGGCTTGGAAACGCTTCTGGCTGCGGAGAGAGGTGAGTTGGATCCCCTCGCAATCACAGCAGATCAGTACGATCTGGTGTGCAACGGCGTAGAACTTTCCTCTGGAGCAGTGCGCAACCATGATCCTGAAATTATGATCAAGGCTTTTGAAATGGTACGTCTCGGCGAAGAGGATGTAAAACAGAAATTTCCGGCGATGTACAATGCATTCTGTTACGGCGCACCGCCGCATGCCGGCATTGCACCCGGGGTGGACCGCATGGTGATGCTGCTGTCCGGTGAGGATTCCATCCGGGAGGTGATTGCGTTCCCGATGAACAAAAACGCGCAGGATGTAATGATGGGAGCACCGTCTGTTGTGACCGATCGTCAGCTGGAGGAGCTGCACATTCAGGTTACGGGTGCGGATGAGAACGAGATACAGGAAACGATGTGATGAAAAGGCTCACTGCTGTCTGGGCAGTGGGCCTTGTTCGTAGAAGGACCGAATCATCGAAATCTGTCGGCGGAGAAGATATCACATATGAAAAAAAACATATACCGAAAGGCAAGTCTGGATAAAATAGCATCCCCGGAGCAGCTGGATCAGATGCTGACGCTGACGTCGCCCTGCACATGGATTGCCATTGTCGGAGGAATCCTCTGCACAGCAGCCGTTCTTATCTGGACTTTTTTTGCATGGATTCCATCGAAGGTAAGTGCATCAGGAATTTATGGGGGCGGGGAAACCGGCAGCACCGTCCGCTGCTACGTTTCGCTGAAGGACAGCTCGGAACTGGAGGCGGGTATGACAGTCTATGTCTATCTGTCATCTGCAGACAGCCAGATCTACGGACATATGGAAGCAAGTCTGATATCGGTGGATGACGATGTATCGGACAGCGATGAGCTGCGCAAGGAGCTGGGGTCGTCTTCACTTGCGGATTATCTTGCACAAAGCGGACCTTTGATCGGCATTGTCTGTGAGCTGAAGGAAGATCCGAAGAGTGAAAATGGCTATAAGTGGACGAGAGAAAAGGGAATGCAGCTGACTTTACGCAAGGGAAGTCTTCTGAATGTTGAGATTGAAACGGGAAAGGAACATCCCATAACCATGATGATTCCTTCCCTGCAGGATTAAGAAACGGTGAGAGCTGCAATGAGAAAACGGCGATATGTGAAAACACCTACGGTATACCAGATGGAGGCTACGGAATGCGGTGCGGCGAGCCTTGCCATGGTCCTTGCATATTATGGGTGCTATGTTCCGCTGGAAAAACTTCGCATTGATGCCGGTGTTTCGCGGGACGGGTGCAATGCTCGCAATATTCTGAGGGCTGCAAGACAATACGGTCTGGAGTGCAGGGGATATTCATGCAGTATGGAGCAGCTGCTGTCACTGGAAGGTCCCTGCATCATACACTGGAACTTCAACCATTTTGTGGTATATGAAGGGGTAAAGAGGGGGCACGCCTATATCAATGACCCGGGAGTCGGGCGGCGCAGACTGGACATGGAGGAACTGGATCAGAGTTTCACCGGAATTGTCCTCACTTTTGAAAAGACACCGAATTTTAAGGAGTCGCACAAACGCAGCAATGTCGACGGCTTCATGAAGAGAAGGTTAAAGGGGGAGACCGGGGCAATGTTGGCGCTGCTGCTTCTGGGCGGGCTGCTGGTTTTCTCGGGGGTTCTTACCCCGATTTTGAGTCAGATCTTTGTAGATGATATTCTCATCGGAAAGAATCATAACTGGATCGGTCCTTTTTTCCTGATGATGCTGCTCGTGATTGTATATGATGTTGTCTTTGGATGGATGCGGGAGAGCTTGCTGATGAATCTCCAGAGTAAGCTCTCTGTTATGACAGGATATCGCACCATCCACCACCTGCTGCGTCTGCCGATTTCATTTTTTGAACAGCGATATGCCGGAGATATTGTCAGCCGGGTTAACGGGAACGACAACATCAATGAATATCTGACCGGGAGTCTTGTGGAGGCCCTGCTGAACTTATTCATGTCCCTGTTCTACCTTTTGCTGATGGCTCTGTACAATCCGGTACTGGCCTTGATTGGAGCTCTGGGAGGTGCAGCTGCGTTGGTGATGCACTCCGTGTGCGGTCGGGTTCTGGTTAATCTTTCAACGAAAGCACAGCAGGATTCAGGAAAATTGCTGGGAACGCTGTACGCAGGGATCAATCTTACCGGCACGCTGAAGGCGGCAGGGGCAGAGAATGAATATCTGTCCAGAATTCTGGGATATTGTGCAAGAGCTTCCAGCGCGGAACAGGAAATCGGAGCCAGATCACAGGTTTTGGCTCAGATTCCGCAGATTCTAAGTCAGATGACCAATGTAATTATATTGATGATCGGAGGAATTTATGTCATCCACGGGAAGATGACAGCCGGAGGACTGACTGCTTTTCTGATCCTTCTTGGATCTTTCATGTCTCCTGTTACGGCATTGTTGTCCTTGTTCCAGCAGAACCAGATGCTGCAGGCAGATATGTATCGTGTGGAGGATCTGGAATCCTATGAGGAGAGTGACGTATTTCACAGAGAATCGGAGTGTCAGAACGCGGTCAAGCTGACAAGCTATGAGGTGAAAAATGTCAGCTTTGGCTACAGCCCGGTTCAGCCGCCGCTCATACAGGATTTCAGCTTCACGCTGGAAACAGGCCGCAGCATTGCTTTGGTGGGAACGTCCGGCAGCGGGAAATCAACCATCGGAAAGCTTTTAAGCGGCCTGAATAAGCCGTGGGACGGACAGATTCTGCTGAATGGAATTCCAATGGAAAAACTGGATCCGGCCAGCCTGCACGCCAGCATTGCTGTGGTGAGTCAGGGGTTTGATTTCTTCTCCGGGACGATTCGCGAGAATCTGACTTTGTGGAACCGGTTTGCAATGGAAAGCGATATCATGAATGCAGCGAAGGATGCGTGCATTCATGATGTGATTCTGTCGCTTCCGGGAGAATACAGCTATCATCTGACGGAAGGAGGATCCAATCTGTCCGGCGGCCAGCGGCAGCGCCTGGAAATTGCAAGAGCTCTCACCACCAATCCGTCCATTCTGATCATGGATGAAGCCACCAGCGCTCTGGATCCTGTGATGGAGAAGGAAGTGTTGAACAATATCCGTCGAAGGGGCTGTACCTGTGTGATTGTTGCGCACAGGCTGTCAGCGGTTCGGGATTGCGATGAAATTCTGGTAATGGACAAGGGAAAGATTGTGGAAAGGGGAACACATGAGCAGCTGTGGGCGCGGAATGGTGTTTATGCTGCATTGGTTCGCAACGAGTAAAGACGAGTGGAAACAGATATGGATAATTCATTGATTCAGCTTTCCGGCAAGGACACTCTGCTGACAACGTCGAAAGAAAAAGCATATCAGGTAAAAAGCGGAACGATTCTGGTCTTTGTTGTTCCGATTGACAGGGAAACCGGAAGGCCGATGCAGAGGCGCTATTTGTGTGAAGGATCGGAAGGCTTCTGCATTCCATCGCTGCAGGGAACTTTTGAAGGAGCAGATGGTGAAACATATGACTGGGCATTTCTTCTGACTGCGCTGGGGACGGCGGAGCTTTCTGCAGTTGTGAATGACAAAGAACTGCAGGAAAATTTTGTAAAAGGCCTGAATGAAGCGCTGCGCAATACAGACAAGGATTCCCTGTTCGAAGAACGTATGGTGGAGTTCTACAATCTCGGTGAAATTCGGGATCTGAGAAATATGTATACCCTGGAAAAAGGCAATAAAGATGCAACGAAAAGAAGCATTGCGTCCATGACCAGGGTGTTTCATAAAGAACAGGGCTCGAGAGGAAGGATACATCCGAGGAGAACCGGCAATCACTTATATGATGCGGCTGCGCGGCTGTGCAGCTGGCAGGATATTTCACTTGCATCTGAGGAGACCATTCGAGGATGCTGCGGCAAGCGATATGAGATGGAAGATATTGCCCGATTGTCCCGGTTTGCCTGCCGCAGAATTGTGATGCCCGGCGATTGGTATCGAAAGGACGGAGGGGCGTTTCTGGCATTTTACGGAGAAAAGAAGGTTCCGGTCGCCTGTATTCCGGAGAATGCAGGCAGGTATCTGATCTGGAATCCGGAGACAGATGCTGAGACGATAGTAACAAAGCAGGTGGCGGAACAGATGCCGCTGTACGGATACATCCTGTATCGGCCTTTTCCAGCGAAGAAGATCAGCTGGCTGGGACTCATCCGTTTCGGCATGCATGAACTGTATCTGCAGGATGTGATCAGTATTATTCTGCTGACACTTTTGGGCACCATATTGGGGCTGGTTCAGACATACCTGAATCAACAGATGTATGATGTGTTCATTCCGCTGGAAGATGAGTGGAGTCTAAGAGCAATCTGCATGGTGGTGATGTGCTGCACATTCGGCGGACTCGGCTTTTCAGCAGTAAAAGGGTTGGCGAACTTCCGGGGAATTGCCAGAATGAAATATGCAGTTGAGGCGGCTGTGATGGATCGGCTGTTCAACCTTCCGGAAAGTTTTTTCCACGATTATGACAGTGCAGACATTGCGGCGCGTGCGAAGAATGTGGCACTTACCTTTGAACTGCTGGCGCAAACAGCTGCGGGAACCTGGATCGCTGCAGTTTTCTCATTGATGTATCTGTGGAGAATGATCTCTTATTCTCCGAAATTGACGAGAATCTGTGTTTTGCTCCTTGGAGCAGTTCTGCTTCTTATGGGAATTCTGGGAGGAATGCAGCTTCGACTTGAGAAGGAGCGGCTCGAGAGCAGCAGCCGGATCTCATCTTTTCTGAACCAGATCATACTGGGGATTCAGAAGATCCGAACCACAGGGGCTGAAGAGCTGGTGACAGAGCAATATATGGGAATGCAGTCAAGGAACAGCATGATTGTCAGAAAGAGCAGCACGTACAGCCGCGTTGCAAATCTTCTGGGAAGCGTGAGCAGTACGCTGTTCAGCGCCGTTCTGTTCTGGACGGTGATTGAGGAAGGCTCTCTG
>CAVAJA010000248.1:0-2039 GCA_963588615.1 Lachnospiraceae bacterium
GCGATGCAAACCACAGAATATTCTCACATTTCTGATCTGCAATCAGCCGATACCCTGTTCCTCTGCCATTCATATTGCCGTGCACGTGCATCGGCATTTCGTAATAATCAAAGTTTTCCCCATAATCCTTTGATACTGCGAACCTGCCATGCTCCTCCGCATACATCCCGCAGGCGATATAAAGTTTCTCCGGATGTCTTTCATCCAGTGCAATCGCTGCAGGAAAGGTCTCACTGACATCCTCCATGGTCACATGGTCAATCAGGCTGCACCATCTTTCCTTCCCCGGATCAAAACGATACGTCCCTCCAATATCCGTGCGCAGATAGAATACTCCTTCCGCCTTCGGATGAAAGGCAAATCCTGTGACATACCCGCCCCCCGGAATTGGCATATTACGATATCGATAACGCTCTGTCTGCACCACTGTTCCAACTCCTTTCTATTCTGTCTGCAGGAAAGCCTTTCGGTAACGGTTCAGGATAGATCGAAGCGTCTGCCGCCGGGTTCGTAAGAACATGACCCTTTTTTCGTCAGTTTGTCTGCGCCGGACTTTCAACGTCCACCAGAGCTCCCTGCACTACAAAATTGTATACATGCCCCGTCGCATAACAGGTTGACAGTGTGATGAGCCTTGGACGATCACTCCAGGAAATTTCCTCACTGCCTTCATCCGAGAGCTTGTATGCCGAATGACTGATGGCATCCGAGACATAGGCATCATACGCCTCATCCCCTGCAAAGTCGTTGTAAACATCGTCTTCCACCGGAATGGTGTAGTAAGCAAAGATCCGATAAATCAGCACCTGATTCTCCTGATAGATGTAGATGTACGGATTCTCATCACACAAGGATTCATCCTGCAGGAACTTCTTAAGGCTTCCGAACATGGTCTCATTCTTCATGTTGTGACCGAACACAAAGGAATTGATGTCACTGAAATCGGATGACGCCGCACAATCCAGAAATATGCAGCCGGAAGAATTGGCTGTCCCCTCAAAGGTTGTACGCAGATATTTGGTATTGTCTGACGCCTGAGCGACCGGATATTTTACCCCCAGCACCGGAATATAGATAACGCCTGCAAACTCACTGTTGATTTCCTTCAGTGCATCATAATCTATGTTGAGGATCGGATAAGCAGATTCTTCTGCCTGCGCATCCGTTTCGGTCTCTTCTGTCTGCAAAGAGGCATCCTCCCACAGTCCCATCAGCGAATCCAGATTGGAATATTCATTCTTGGCCTGCTGATAGACCCATAGCTGCTGCGCCACCTTGAAACCCGAAAAGGCACAGACCACAGCCAGAGCGGCAGGAATGATCCAGCCAAAGCCAAGTCTCCTCCGCTCTCTTCGCTCCGGTTGTCTTTCTCTCCCCCTCCGGCGAATGTCATTCCCCGGATCATCGTCATATCCTTCGTACCCTTCACGGGGAATGTCCTCATACCCTTCTTCCGGGTATTCCACTGCGTACTTCCCCTCCTCTTCCGGATATTCCTCTTCGTATTCCTCTTCGTATTCCTCTTCCGCCGACCATTCCGAATCTTCGAAGAAATCGTCCTCTGCCTCTTCTCCCTGATACAGGTCTTCCTCTGTCTCCCAATCCTGCTCTCTTGAGAAACTGTCCCTTTCTTTTCTGTCTCTTTTCATACTTCGAATTTCACCTGTTTCACATGCCAACATTCAAACCGTGCTTCATGCCGACATGATGCCATTATTATATCTGTATATTCATTCCTTAATGAACTGCTTGAACGCATTTAAGTACAGCACTTTTTACGCATCTTTCGGTGCATTCAGCAGCTGTCTGAGTTCC
The DNA here is from genome assembly GCA_963588615.1 of Lachnospiraceae bacterium. Taxonomy (GTDB): domain Bacteria; phylum Bacillota; class Clostridia; order Lachnospirales; family Lachnospiraceae; genus CAG-791. Next base: position 1,816 of record CAVAJA010000248.1, read on the forward strand.
GTCACGCTTTCCGCAATGCAGTCTGCTCCGGCCTCCTCCAGTTCCTCCCTGCTGCCGTATCCGTAGGTGACTCCAATTGCTGTGACGTGATTGAACAACGCGCCTTTGATGTCGTAACATCGGTCTCCCACCATTGCACAATTTTCTCTTTTTTCTTTATCTCGACTCTCTTTGGAACACTGCGGACTCACCTCACCTTCTTTCTCACGCCCTGCATCCTGTGA
>CAVAJA010000249.1:0-4435 GCA_963588615.1 Lachnospiraceae bacterium
TCCTACTACAGATCCTTCAGAATCATAGGTTACCAGGCCTTCAAAGCAGTTCGTCAGCACGTACTGTGCAAACGAGTTGTTCGTAACGCCCGGATCCAATCCGTCCGGAATGTTGCTCAGAACAAATGTCAGCTCCTGTGCTGCATCGCTGTCTGTCTCAGCAGATGTCTCCGTGGCTGCCTCATCCGCAGACTCACCGGCATCAGCATCAGATGTTGTCGTAACATCCGAGATGTTCTGGGGCTCGCTGCTGCCGCATCCGGCCAGCATGGAAACCACCAGTGCGCCGACAATTGCAGCACTGATTGCTCTCTTTTTCATGTTGCTCTCCTCTCCTAACATGTGTTGGGGGTTAGGTCCCTTTGGTACCTGAGTGCAGCACTGCTGCACTCAGCAACTGCTGTTCACCGCCTGACTGTTCCAACATGAAGCATCGGCAGGGAACATGTATCTGTTTTACATCCCTTTCGAATTCCTATTCCGTGCAGCAACATTTTGTATCTGCCTGGAATACCGATTATTAAACAAGTCTCTGCTCGGAATTCAGCATTCTGCTCAGGATGAAAAACTCTTCGTTAACAGCCACTTTAAATGGATTCTGAATAGATTCAGAACGAATCCGGAATCGATTCACGGCTGTGCTGCGCGCCGTCATCCTTCGCTGTACAGATGACACGCCACAAAATGTCCCGGAGCTGCTTCCTGCAGCGTGGGACTCTGCTCGCTGCAGATAGGCTTTGCATACGGGCAGCGAGTACAAAAACGACATCCCGGCGCAGGATTCACCGGGCTCGGCAGATCACCTTCAATCCCGGGTTTATCCTGGGCACGTGCCAATGCAGGGTCTGCAATCGGTATGCAGCTCAGCAGTCCCTTCGTATACGGATGCAGCGGCTTTTCGTAGATCTCCTCCGCTTCGCACGTTTCCACCAGCTGCCCCAAATACATAACTCCGACATCGTCCGATACGTAACGGACCATGGAAAGGTCATGCGCTATGAAAAGGTAGGAGGTTCCTTCTGCCTGCTGATAGTCCCGCAGCAGATTCACCACCTGGGCCTGAATGGAAACGTCCAGTGCCGAGATCGGCTCATCGCAGATAACCAGCTCCGGATTCAGAATCAATGCCCGCGCAATGCCGATGCGCTGGCGCTGACCGCCGGAGAATTCATGTGCATATCTTCCCGCATGCTCCGCTGTCAGTCCCACGCGCTCCAACATGGCATATATTCTGTCATCCATCTCCTTGCGGCTCTGACAGACCTTGTGTGCCTTTAACGGCTCCGCAATGATGTCCCGCACCGTCATGCGGGCATTCAGCGATGCATACGGATCCTGGAAAATCATCTGCATCTTGTGGCGAATCGGCTGGAGCTCCCGTTGTTTCATATGGGTGATATCCTGACCGTCCAGGATGATCCTGCCTTCACTTGGCTCATAGATTCGTATGATCGTTCTGGCGCAGCTGCTCTTCCCACATCCGGACTCTCCGACAAGGCCGAACGTGCGGCCTCTCTTCAGCGTAAAGCTCACGTCATCCACCGCATGAACCTTTGCCTTCGGACCAGCATCAAAAAATTTAGTCAGGTGTTCCACCTGTAAGATCGGCTCTTCCATTACGCCATCCCTTCTCTTGCTAATGCCAGTTTCTCGTGCATGGGATTCCCCTCAGACGGGGCATCCGGCTGCAGCAGCCAGCAGCGCGCAGCGCGATTCCCGACCTCCACAAACGGAGGACATTCATCGGCACAGATATTACGTGCATACGCGCAGCGGCTGGCAAAAGGACATCCTTTGGGCGGCTTTGTCATATCCGGAGGACTGCCCGGAATGGATTGGAGTCGTTCTTTTTTGTCCTTATTCAGTCCCGGAATGGAGGCGAGAAGCCCCATCGTGTAGGGATGCAGCGGATTGGCGAAGAGGTCTCCAATCTCAGCCTGTTCCATCACGAGGCCGCCGTACATGACAACCACACGGTCGCACAGCTCTGCCACAACGCCGAGGTCGTGCGTGATGAACATGATGCTGGTGCCGTACTCCTCCTGGAGTCCTCGCATCTGCCTGAGAATCTGGTGCTGAATGGTAACGTCCAGCGCTGTTGTCGGCTCATCTGCGATCAAAAGATCCGGGTGATTGGCAAGCGCCATGGCGATCATGACCCTCTGACGCATGCCGCCGCTGAATTCATGCGGAAAAGACTTCATCCTCTTTTCCGGCTCCGGAATCCGCACGTCCTTGAACAGCTGCAGCGTCTTCTCTTCCAGCTCCTCAGCTTTCCAATCCGGATGATGGATATGCATCATCTCTGAGACCTGCCGGCCGACCGGAATCAAAGGGTTCAGACTGGACATCGGGTCCTGGAACACCATGGCGATTTTAGACCCGCGGATCTCGCGCATCTTCTTCATGCTGATCTTGGTAAGATCCGTCCCTTCGAATATCACGCTGCCGCTCTTAATGCGGGCTGTATCCGCCAACAGGCGCAGCAAAGACATCGATGTCACGCTCTTGCCGCTTCCAGATTCTCCCACGATGCCAAGGATCTCTCCCTTGTGCACGGTAAAGCTCACGCCGCGGACTGCCTGCACCTCTCCCGCGGAGGTGAAAAAGGATGTTTTCAGATCCTCCACCTGTAAAATTGCTTCCTTCATTGGGTCTACCCCTTATTTTTTCAACTTAGGATCCAGCGCGTCACGCAAGCCGTCACCCACAAAGTTAAACGCAAACATAATTGCACAGATCATCAATGCCGGAATCAGCAGCTCGTGCGGACTTGTCCGCAGATTAGCCGAGGCATCGTTGCACATCGTACCAAGACTTGCCAGAGGCGGCTGCAGTCCGATTCCCAGGTACCCCAGGAAGGCCTCCATGAAAATAGCGGAGGGAATCAGCATGGTCATTGTCACCAGAATGGATCCCAATGCATTCGGGATCAGATGTTCCAGAAGGATGGTTCTCGAGGACGACCCGATGGTCCTCGCTGCCAGAACGAATTCCTGCTGTTTGAGACTCAGGATCTGGCCGCGGACCACGCGCGCCATGTCAACCCAGTAGACGCTGCCGAGAGCCACTACGATGCTCTGCAGACCGGAGCCAAGAACCTGCATGATCAGAATGACATAGAGTGTCAGCGGAATGGTCGAAATAATATCAACCACGCGCATCATCACCATGTCCACATTCCCGCCGATATAACCGGAAATGCCGCCGTACAGAATACCGATGATCATATTCACAATGGTTGCCATCAGCGCCACCATCAGCGAAATGCGTGTCCCGTACATCAGTCTCGTCAGAATATCGCGTCCCAAGGAATCCGTTCCCAGAAGATATGACGTGTTCCAGATGATCCTGGACGGATAAATGTTGCCGGTAGTCTCGTCTGCCATCACATATCTCGTACCGCCATAGTACAGAGCGACCTCCGTGCCGTTCGCATCAAAGATCGTCATTGACTTGCCGCTCTCTTCCCGAACACGCGTCAGCTGTCCGCCGAGCTTTCCGTCCTCACTCACGCTGACAACCTTCAGGGCGGTTGTAATGTACATATACCCTCCGCCGGGCGCCTCATAGACCTTCATGACAGGCGGCACATTCACCACCTCCAGGTTCTGCTGCGCATAATCGTAAGAAGTAAAGAGCGGCCCCACAAGGGCAAATGCTGCTAAAATTACGATCAAAACAAGCCCCGCAATCGCCGTCGGCTTATGCCGGAAGCGGAACCATACATCTCCTGCAAAGGTTCTGCTCTTGGACCAGATCTTTTCGCGATCACTGCTGTCTGTCACCAGCGGTACCCATTTGTTCTGCTGTGTTTCCATATATTTGTGCTCCATTATCAGGAATTTATTCCTGTCATTTTTCCCAATCGCCATCACTCGAATTTAATCCGCGGATCGATCAGACAGTAAAAAATATCGACCAAAAGGACCATCGCCATCAGAAACGCAGCAAAGAAAATCGTCACGCCCATAATGGTCGTATAATCGCGCTGCGTCACACTGTTGACAAAGTAATAGCCAATTCCCGGTATGGCAAAAATCTTCTCAATGACAAAGCTGCCGGTCAAAAGACCTGCCACTGTAGGTCCCAGAACGGTAACCACCGGGATCAGAGCATTCCGCAGCGCGTGCCGGGTCACAACGGTGAATTCCGTCAGGCCTTTTGCCCTTGCGGTTCGGATATAATCCTGTCCCATAACCTCCAGCAGGCTCGATCGCATCAGGCGAGCCAGATAGCTGACCGAATATCCGCCCATAGCGATCATCGGCAGAATGTAGCTCTTCCAGCTATCCAGTCCGAAGGTCGGCAGGACATTGAGCTTAAACGCGAATACATAAATCAAGACGGACGCGATGACAAAGGAAGGGATTGTCACGCCGATGGTCGCAATCGCCATCAGCAGCATATCCTGCCAGTGGTTGTTTTTGAGTGC
>CAVAJA010000250.1:0-10410 GCA_963588615.1 Lachnospiraceae bacterium
ATGCGATGCCCTGCCGCCGATGTTCCGGCACAACCGCAACATTTCCGATCTCGCCGTCTTCACCCATCCGAAACAGACCGATCACTCCCACCAGTTCACCTTCCCGTTCGGCACCCCAGAACCAGCTGTTTTCCCCATCCATTCGAAAGGCACTCCGATAGGCGCACTCTGACCAGGCTTCCTGCAGACATCTCGCCTCAATTGCAGCTGCTGCGCCAATATCCTGTGCAGTCAGCCTTCGAATCTTGATCTTATTCATCCATCCTGCCTTTTGGGTGTTCTCTGTTCCTTTAAGAGACGCCCTGCTGCCAGCGCAGCCATCCTGCCCGTCCTGCTGGCCTCCTCCATCTGCCTCTCAGCCTGCGATTTGCGCAGATATTCCGGTCTGAAATCATCTGCCGACACAAGTGCGGCCTCCCCCTTTTCACGAAAGATCTGTTCCGCCAGAATAGCCGTATTCCCTGCCCTTTGCACGGCCATGTGTCCCGGTGCAAACAAAAACGGCACCCTGCACAGCTCTTCTATGACGCTTCGGTATACCGGCACTCCATCTCCCAGGAAAATAACCTCACGATTTCTCCCGTTCAGATCCTCCATCAATTCCTGCAAAGACACCGCACATTGCGGACGAAGGCAGACATGCCGGTCCATTTCCTCATAGATTCCCGTGTAAACCTGCTGCCTCCTGGCGTCCATGACAGGACACACCAGTGCCCTTGTCCCGAATAATCCAAATGCGATGCTGTCTACCGTAGGTACCGGCAGAATCGGTTTGTTCAGGGCAAGACCGATCCCCTTCGCCGTTGCCGCACCGATGCGCAGCCCTGTAAAGCTCCCGGGTCCTGCCGTGATGGCAATGGCATCGATTCCGGACAGATCAAGATCCGTCATTTTCTGCAGCTCTGCCAGCATGGGGACCAGTGTCTGTGAATGTGTCTTCTGATACTGCAGATTGTAGTCTCCGATCAATCTGCCGTTCTCTTCGACCGCACAGCCGGCCGTCAGCCCTGAGGCCTCAATTGCCAATATTTTCATAAATGTAACCTCTGTCAATGACGCGAAACGCACTGTTTCTCCTGTACGCGTCACATATCAATCTCGATGCTGCGGTAGTCCAGCCCGCGGGACAGATCCTTGCAGATTCTGATGATCCTCGTGCTCTCCGGGAGGCATTCTGCAATCTGCTCCGGCCATTCAATCAGACAGACACCGCTTCCGAACAGGTACTCGTCCAGACCAACCTCTTCCATCTCATCCGGCTCTTCGATCCGATAGACATCGAAATGATACAGCGGCAGACGCCCGCCCTCATATTCCTGCACAATGGTAAAGGTTGGACTGTTCACCGGCTCCGTGATTCCGAGACCGGCAGCAAATCCCTTGGTAAATACCGTCTTTCCCACTCCTAAATCACCGGAAAGAGCATAGATCTCCCCCGGCGCAGCGCTTCCTGCAATTTTCTGCCCGATCCTGTAGGTATCCTCTGCTGAAAAAGAATCAAACTGCTGCATTCTGTATCCTCTGCTGTTTTCGTCCGAACACAAAAACTACCATCGGAGAAAATCCCCGACGGTAGTAATCATACACTGCTTTGTCCGCCTTTTCCACATTGCCTGCAGCCTCCCCTGCCGGCAGTGACAACATTGGTTTCCGCACAGACGTTCTTTCGACATCCCGCTGACCGGCATGCAGTTCCTAAATATTTCCCTTCAGGACAGGGGACAGCTTTTTATACAGAAGGAAGCACAGCATCACATCCAGCATTCCCTTCACGAAGGTGAACGGAACATTGAAGATCAGAAGGCTCTGCGCAACGCTCTTCATTCCCGGCAGAATGGCCTGATAAGCAGCCAGAATCGTCTCCTCCGGCATGAACTGATAATACACCGGATACACCACGAACAGATTCGACGGAAAGGAAATCAGCGCCATGGATACGGTCCCTGCAGCTGCCGCAGCAAGTGCACCCTTTTTTGTCCGGTTTTTGCGGTATAAAATGCCGGCCACACCTACAAAAACAGCACCCAGGACAAAATTGGACAACTCTCCCACACCGAAGGAACCGCTGGCCAGGACAGCATGAAGAACATTTTTGATCAGTTCGATCAGAATACCGCACATCGGACCGAGTGCAAAACTCCCCAAAAGCGCCGGAAGATCTGAAAAGTCAAATTTAATAAAGGTCGGCATCAGCATCGGGACAGGAATTTCAATCAGCTGAAGAAGAAATGCGACAGCAGCCAAAACGCCGGTCACCGTCAGAAAACGAGTTTTGTTGCCAGAATTACCAGACATAGTACCACCTTTCCGTCACAACGTACCTGTGACAAACCTTGAGCATTTTCAAAGTATTCAGAAAGGTGAGGTTCCTGATCATTTTTCTTCCATCCAGACTGTACTGTTGGTCTCGGAATTACACCGGGTCAGCCTGCAGAACACATCGTGTTTCCACGCGTGCAGCAGATCGCACTGCAAAACGTCAAAGACCGTTCCACAGAATGAATCGCTGCTGTTTCCTGCAGGGTCGCGGACTATACCGCCAGTAGGGAATTGCACCCTGCCCTGAAAAATACTCAGATTCAATTGTGCTGACCCCTCATCCTGCAGCAGGCATCCTGCCGCCCAAAAGGGTCATTGTGATGTGCAGAAAATCTGCACGGTTTCCTATCGACTGCAGAAATCTCCTGCAGCCACACCACACGCAGCCGGGAAATCGGCGGCCAAACTCTGCCTCTGTCTTGGCCTCTCCATTTTCCTTCTGCATGATCGGTATCCTCTTGCCGCCGCTATCCGACAATTCGGATGTTGAACTCATTGACGGCCCGGCGCTCCTCATCGACCGTGTCTACCTTTGCGATACATGCCCCCAGCGAACGGAGCTTCTCCGGAAACGCCTCATAGCCGCGCTCGATATACTTGATATCATATATATCTGAATACCCGGTCGCAGACAGGGCAGCTGCCACCAGTGCAGCTCCCGCACGCAGATCCGGTGCACTCACATTGGCTCCGGTATAGCTTTCCACTCCGTCGATGATCGCCGTATTGCCTTCCACACGGACCGATGCGCCCATTTTAATCAATTCGTCAACGTACTTGAAGCGATTTTCAAAAATGCTCTCCGTCACGATACTGGTCCCGTTGGCAAGTCCCATCAGGATACCGATCTGCGGCTGCATGTCCGTAGGATATCCCGGATACGGCAGCGTCTTCACGTTGGTGTGCTCGAGTCTCTTTTTGGCAACAACCCGCACCGAATCGTCCGACTCCGTCACCTCGCATCCCATCTCAATCAGTTTCGCAGTCAGGGACTCCAGATGCTTCGGAATGACATTGGTGATGGTCACATCTCCACGTGTCGCAGCTGCAGCATACATATAGGTTCCTGCCTCAATCTGATCCGGAATGATGGAATATGTTGTGCGATGGAGCTTTTCCACACCCCGAATTCGAATCACATCCGTTCCGGCACCCTTTATTCGGGCTCCCATGCTGTTCAGGAAATTTGCAAGATCCACCACATGCGGCTCTTTGGCCGCATTCTCGATGATGGTGTTCCCCTGCGCCAGTGCGGCCGCCATGATGACATTGATGGTAGCTCCCACGGAGACCACATCCATGTAAATATGACTGCCGACCAATTCATCTGCCCGGGCAATCAGCATCCCCGGAGATGCTACACGCACCTCTGCGCCCAGCGCACGAAACCCCTTGATATGCTGATCAATAGGACGCAGACCAATGTTGCAGCCGCCCGGAAGGGCCACCGAAGCCTTTTTATATTTTCCGAGCAGTGCGCCGATCAGATAGTAGGAACCGCGGATCTTACGCACTGCCTCATTATCCACCGGCTCATCTTTTATAGAAGCACCATTGATGATATAGGTATGCTGCTCCGGATGCTCCACTGCACCGCCGATCTCCCGGATGGCATCCACAATAGCACGAATGTCTGAGACATCCGGAATATTTTCAATTGTCACGGGCTCATCTGCCATGATCGAAGCAGCAATGACGGGCAGCGCAGCATTTTTGGCTCCGCCAATCTCTACCTCTCCTGAGAGAGGATTCCCGCCCTTCACAACGTAATGCACCATGTATATAGCTCCCAATGCGGCTAAATCGCTACAAACCGTCTCTCGTAATAAATCCGTAACAGAATACCCCTACCGCCGCGTTCCGTCAAGCGAGGCATCAGTTTACGTAATTCAACGGGTTCACCGCCGTACCGTTTACGCGAATCTCAAAATGCAGGTGCGGTCCTGTACTGTTACCCGTATTGCCCGAACGCGCAATAACCGTTCCCTGAGACACAGTCTGTCCGACAGACACCAGAATCTTGGACAAATGTCCATAGCGTGAAGTAACACCGTTCCCGTGATCGATATACACCACATATCCGTAGCCGGACTGCCAACCTGCCACCGTAACCTTTCCGCCGCTGGTTGCCATGACCGAAGTTCCCGTGGACACTGCAATATCGATTCCTTTGTGGTTGGTGCTGGCTCCTGCCTTCGGCGCATTGCGCCCTCCGAAGCTGGAAGAAACTTTTCCGTATACCGGCCAGATATAAGTCGGCGGATTCTTCGTCCCCACCTCGATGATCTTCGGCACGGCATCAACCGTATTCTCCTGTTTTACAATCTCACGGCTGATGATTGTATCATCACGATAATTCACCAGAGCCACTACCCGGCGGTGTCCTGCACTTCCCTCCTGAATCACTTCCGATTGATCGGTATACCAGTCATCATTTTCCTTATAGATCGTATCTGCCCAGTAATTCTCTTCAATATACTCCTGATTGGTGTAAAGCACCGTCAGCTGTGCCTCTGCCACCGTCACATTCAGCACGTCTCCGGGACGAATGACCGCATCAGAACCGGAAAGTCCGTTGATGGATACCAGTTGATCCGTTGTCAGGCCATATTGCTCCGCAATAGTGGAAAGCGTGTCACCGCTCTTTACCTCATAGCTCGAGCTCTTGGAAATCTCACCGGTCACCATCGCCTTTGCCTCATCCAGAGATGCTACCAGATTCGAAGGCAGATACGTCTCCGCGATTTCGATCTTTTCGCCAAAGTCGATTTCCTGCAGTCCAAGGACATAATCCTCGAAATCCATTCCTACAGCCGGAGTGACATTATCAAACAGGGCCGAAAATGTCTGTTCAATTCCCGCCAGCGGAAGCTGATCCTGCTGTTCCTCTTTTTTCTCCTGTTCACTGGTGGTCAGCACCTCATAGGTGAGGGCGTTCACCTCCCGCGAGGTATCCGTCTTAATGTTGACGACATAGGTCTTCTCCGGATCATACTTCTGCAGCACATCATTGAGCAGTTCCTTAATGTCATCTACGGAAGCCATATTGATGATGCTCTCACCAATCTTCACGGAGTAGCAGTGCTGCAGGCTCATGAGCTCATAGGTGGACAAAACCGATTTCATCCGGTTTACAATATCCTCCTCGCGGTCCGTAAAGCCCCAGGATACATGCTTGCCCTGCAATTCCAGCTTGGCATCGATGAAAATCATGTCATCGCTGGTATTGGCAATCTCCTGTCTTGCCAGGCGATAACAGCGCTGCGCTTCCTCCTCGGAATCTACAACTCCGACCTCTTCACCGTTAAGCAGCACCGTGATAAGGTTGTCCTCCCGCTGCCCCAATGAGACATAATTCGGAAAAAACAAGAGGCTGACGGCCAGTACCGCAGTACAGACCGTCAGCGTCCAAAATTCAATTTTCTTACTGCCGCCGAATAACGAATCAATCATCTGTCAACGGATCGCCACAATCCGATCCTTTCTGTCCTTTACCTGAAAATCATGCTGAAAACACCGCTCACATCCAACACTTCCAGTGCTGTTCCCGCCAATGCCACTACCAGAATCAGAATCTGAATCCAGGTAACCGATGTCTTCTGCGGCTTCTTGAGTTCTTCCATCTGCCCCTTGAGCTCCTCTGTCTGCTGCTTGAGAAGCTGTTCCGTAGCAGCCTGTACATTGCGGTATACTCTGACATTCTCCTTGTGTGAGAAATCGTCAGACTGCTGCAGAATATCCGATATCTTCTGCTGAGACTCTGCAATCGATGCTGTGACCTTTTCTCCGAGTTCTCTTGCGGAATCCTCCACCTTTTGCTGGGACTCCTCGTGCATCTGACTAAAATTCACATCGCGCAGAGCGCTGCTGTTCTCTGAAAGTGCCTGCGCAGAGGCTTTCATCACATCCTGAACGCCCTTCGTGGTCTCCAGACTCATACCGCGCAGCTCATCAACCAGAACACTGTTCTTGCTGTAAAGCTCCTTCAATTCCTCGATCTGCTGGCGGTATGCCGCCACGGTATCCTTCAGCGTTTCAATCTCAACCGCCTGCGCCTCCTCATTGGCACGAATCATATCATCTGCCGCAGCCTCTCCGATTCCCGTAGACTGTTGAATTCTTTTCTCCAGCTCTTCGATGGAATGTTCCTCTTCCTGTACCTCTTGCATGAATTGGTCACCCATGTCCCCGGCTCCTTTCAAATCATAACCCGTGTGTATGATACCATTATCCTTCCCAGTTTACAACGAAGCGCCGTTCCTTCCGCTTGTCGTCTTTGTATAAAGAGCGATGTCCCCTTTTTCGCTCTTTGTATATATTTCACATATATTCAAAGCATGTTCATATTTTGTTCACATCATTCTGTTATATTACAAACATCAGGACGAACGACAGTTTGATGATTTTTTCATAATAAGCCCGGACATCGAAAGGTGCCCGGGCACTCCTCTTTTATACCGCTCTGCAGCAATTCAACGCCTCCCGGCCAGCCGCAGAAACCTCTTTCAAGCTGCCGGATTTCTCACTTGATTTCCTGAATTTCGTTGTTCAGGGACAGCATCTTCTCGTCCAGATCGGAAACCATGTGTGCACATTCCAGCAGCTCCTCTGCGATGGAAGACGGAACCTCTTTGGTGAACTTATATTGGATCTTATGTTCCAGACTGGCCCAGAAATCCATGGCAATGGTTCGAATCTGAATCTCCACCTTTGTGTCTACAATGCGGTCCGACAAATACACCGGCACCGTAACAATCATATGGTAGCTCTTATATCCGCTTGGCTTCGGGTTGACCAGATAGTCTTTAATCGCCAAGATGCGAATGTCACTCTGATTGCTGATCATATCGGCAATTTTATAAATGTCTGACGTAAAATCGCAGATAATCCTCACACCTGCAATGTCGTTGCAGTATTTCACCATATTTTCCAAGGTGGACTCATATCCGTGACGCCGGAGTTTCTTTACAATGCTCTCCGGTGTCTTCAGTCTTGCCTTGATATGCTCGATCGGATTGTAGTTGTGTACATGCTGAAATTCTTCATTCAGTATATTCAGTTTCGTCTGGATCTGGCGCAGAGCACCATTGTAGATCAGCATGACCTCTTCGTAGCTGTCTGCACCCTCTCCCGTCACTCGTAATTCCATATGCATTCCTCCACCGCGGTCCCATCTCATGCGGTCCTCTTCCTATGCGGCAGATCTCACCCATGAGAATGCGGATTCGCTCCGCACTCTCATGGGTATTTTGACAGATCACTCTACCGTCACGGATTTTGCAAGATTTCTGGGCTTATCCACGTCCAATCCCTTTGCAACGCTGACGTAATAGGCCAGCAGCTGCAGCGGAATGATTGCGACGCTGGTTGCGAAGTGCGGATCCGTCTTTGGAATGTAAACCGTAAAATCTGCCGTATCCTCAATGCTGTAATTGCCATAGCTGGTAAGACCCATCAGATATCCGCCGCGGCTCTTCACCTCCACCATATTGCTCACCGTCTTCTCGAACAAATTCGGCTGTGTAAGGATTCCGACAACCAGAGTCTGATTTTCAATCAGGGAGATTGTTCCATGCTTGAGCTCACCTGCTGCGTATGCCTCTGAATGAATGTAGCTGATCTCCTTCAGTTTTAATGAACCTTCCAGTGATATTGCGTAATCGATTCCCCTTCCGATAAAGAAAATGTCCCTTGCATTGCTTCGTTTGGCAGCAAACCACTGAATTCTCTCTTTATCATCCAGAGTTCTCTCGATCTTATCCGGGATCGCGAGGATTTCCTTCACGTATTCTGCTTTCTGTTCTTCATTGATGGTTCCCTTCGCCGCAGCAAGCTCAATTGCGAAGGCATAGCCTGCAATCAGCTGTGTGCTGTACGCCTTGGTGGTTGCCACTGCGATCTCCGGCCCTGCCAATGTATAGAACACATAGTCTGCCTCCCGGGCAATGGATGAACCCACCACATTGACAATTGCCATGGTCTTCATCCCATTCTCCTTCGCAAGGCGAAGCGCCGCCAGCGAATCGGCTGTTTCCCCCGACTGGCTGATGATAATTGCCAGGCTCCCCGGCATAATCAGCGGATTGCGATAGCGGAATTCTGATGCCAGCTCTATGCGTACCTGCACCCGCGCCAGATCCTCGATGACATACTGGATGGCGACTCCAACATGGTATGCGGAGCCGCAGCCGATGATATAGACCTGTTCCAGATTTTTCAAATCTTCTTCGGTAAGCCCCACCTTTGTCAGGTCCAGTTTTCCCTCGTCGTTGATCACCGAATGAATGGTGTCACGCACTGCCTTCGGCTGTTCATGAATTTCCTTCAGCATAAAGTGCGGGTAACCGCCCTTCTCTGCTGCCGCCGCATCCATTTCAACATGAACCGGTTTCTTTTCGACCTCTTCCTGATCGATGTTGTAGAAGGTGACCTTGTCAGCCTCCAGTACGCCGACCTCCATGTTGTCGATATAATACACATCTCTTGTGTACTTCAGGATTGCTGGAACATCTGAGGCCAGGAAGGTCTCGTGTTCTCCGACACCGACAATCATCGGCGCATCCTTTCTTGCCACAAAAATCTTGCCCGGGCAGTCCTTGAACATAATGGCAAGAGCATAGGTTCCTCTGACCCGCATCATTGCATGTGTAATGGCATGAACCGGCCCCAGATTGTATTTCTTGATATAGAACTCCACCAGATTGATCACAATCTCCGTGTCCGTATCCGAATAGAAGTGATAATCATGGCACAGGAGCTTGTTTTTTACATCCAGATAATTCTCAATGATGCCGTTGTGAACTCCTACTACGGAACGGTCGTTGCTGATGTGCGGATGTGCGTTGTTCTCGCTCGGCTCTCCGTGTGTTGCCCACCTCGTATGTCCGATTCCGCAGTTTCCCTCCAGTGAAAGACCGTTGTTCGTTTTCTCGGCAAGTGCCTTCAGTCTCCCCTTTGCCTTCACAATCTCAAAGGCATCATTTTTGCCGCGCACTGCCATTCCTGCCGAGTCATATCCTCTGTACTCCAGCTTGGAAAGCCCGTCCAAAAGAATCGGGGCCGCCTGTTTTCTTCCTACATATCCAACAATTCCGCACATAACTCAATCTCCATTTAACTCACTGTTCCAATAAGCTCTGTTGGAGCTGCACCACTTCACTACATTTCCCGGCAGCCGCCTGTAGCCCTTTCCGAGGCGATACCCGAGCAGCCTTGCTGCACATCTTATCAGAAAACCGGGGATCTGACTGCCCTTTCCTTCCCGGCGCATGCTTTCTGCGACTGCTCTGACATACCGAAGTCCCTCACCCTCTGACGACAATCCGCCGAAGACGTCCGGATTCTGTGCCTGCGAAACTCCGAGATCGAAATTCCGATGAAACTGCTGCCCGGCATTATAGGAATGGGAATGATATACCTCCGCTTTTGCCGCATAGCAGATGCTGCAGCCGGCCTGCAGCGCATGACAGGCATAGATCATATCTTCATTAAAAATTGCCTTCTGAGGAAATCCTCCCAAAGCAAGCCATTGGTTCAAGCGGTACAGGGCGCATACGTTCGAGCAGAAAAATGTCTTAATTCCAAGACGTTCCCGATCCTCCCAGGATTTGACACAGCCCTCTGCCGGATAGTTGAATTCCCGGGAAAGCCTCTCCTCCGGCGAAGCCTCCGGATTCGGAAGCTGCCTTGCGTAGCTGACGGCAATCTTCTCATCGCTCTGGAGCGGCTGCAGCAGCTCCTCGATCAGCTTCTCTCCTGCCGGAAGCGCGTCCTGCGTCATTGTCAGGACATAATCCGCCCCTTCGCATTCGCGAAAGCCGAGAGCACGCGTTGCACCATGGTCAAATTCCTCGGGAAGAATATGCTGAACCGTCAGTCCGGGCAGCAATTTTTCCAGTTTCTCTTTCGTCATCCCTGTCTGTTCCAGAAAACACGCAAAGCCCTTCTCATCTGTATTAATGATCCTCGCGCGCCGAATCGGAACCGTCTGTTTGCCCAGAACGCTCAATATTTCAACCAGCCGCTCTCCCGGATAACAGGTCGGAATCACGACATCTATCATCTCTGTTCTCATCCGCACCATTATAGCAT
>CAVAJA010000251.1:0-3284 GCA_963588615.1 Lachnospiraceae bacterium
TTTATTGCTCTCCTTCATCCGCTTGACACTGGAACAATCCGGGTAATGAAACTTCCCTGTGTTCTTATTGACGATATAGTCCTGCGCCTCTGCTGTAGACGACGAATCCGTTTTTGAAGTGCTGCCGGCTGATTTTGCGGAGCTGCCCGCTTCTGTCCTCTGCGAAGCTCCTGCATCGGCTTTACTGAGGGCGGATCCTGACACGTACAGGTCCTCTTTCGTCTCCTTCGCAGTCTCGAAGGCGATGGTCGTTCCGTCGCTGGTACAGACGATGTCTCCCTGCAGATCGGTTCGGTACACCATGGTCTCGTGATCCTGCAGGAGCTCCATGGTCTCCTCATGCGGGTGACCATAGCTGTTGCCTTTCTCGCAGGAGATCACGGCATACGTTGGATTCACCGCATCCAGAAACGCCTCCGATGCCGCATTGCTGCTGCCGTGATGCGGCATTTTCAGGACATCCGCCTGCAACGCATCGTACTCATTGTGCAGGATGAGCTGCTGCTCCAGCTGTTCCGCATCCCCCGTGAACAGAAAGGACACCGTGCCGTAATCCAGACGAAAGAAAATGGAATTGTTGTTGGTGTCATCCGGGAGTTCATCCGTAGGGCCGAGGATCGTGATGACGGCATCTCCCAGCTCCAGTTCCTCTCCCTCATCGGGGACTTCAATCTTCACCTTCTGTTCCCTGCACTTTTGGGCAAGTTTCTGAAACGTTGTCTTGTCGCTGGTTGTCACCGGCGACAGCAGAACGTCGCAGGCGGCATAATTCAATGCACCGGGAATTCCTCCGATATGGTCAGCATCCGGATGCGTGGCAACGATGTACCGAAGCTCCGTGATCCCCTGCTTTTTCAGAACGCTGTAGATCTTCGAGGACTGGGAGGCGGTCCCGCCGTCCACCAGCATCGACTCACCGTCACAGGTGATCAGGGCGGCATCCCCCTGTCCTACATCCAGATACCGAATGACCAGACCGCTGCCGTCCTTGCTTGCCCCTGTGTCTGTACTCCTGCTGTTCCCTTTTCCTGCGGCCAGGACCTGCACCGCACACAGCATTGCACACAATACCGCTGTCAGGAACAGCGCTGCACGCCGCGGCCGCTGCTTTCTTTGGATTCTGTCTGTATTCCTGTCTGTGAATTGAATTCGTCCCATATTGTACCTGTGTCCCACTCATGAATTCCAAGATTCGTCATCGATTTTTTCATGGGCATTCATCATATCACATCCAAAATGCCGCATCAAAAAGAGACGCAGCCGCAGGCCGCGTCCCTTTCTGAATTCTTATATCATCTTACCTGCCGCAAAAGACGGCTGCATCCGTACCTCGATCAGCGATTGAATGCATTCTTTCCCGGATATACCGCTGCATCGCCCAGCTCTTCTTCGATGCGAAGGAGCTGATTGTACTTTGCAACACGCTCACTTCTGGAAGGAGCACCGGTCTTGATCTGTCTGGTGTTCAGTGCAACTGCCAGATCTGCGATCGTGGTGTCCTCTGTCTCACCGGAACGATGAGAGGTAATTGCCGTATAGCCAGCCTTGTGAGCCATCTTGATTGCCTCAAGAGTCTCGGACACGGATCCGATCTGATTCAGCTTGATCAGGATGGAGTTGCCGGATCCGTTCTCAATACCCTTGGACAGGCGCTTTGTGTTGGTAACGAACAGATCGTCGCCTACCAGCTGAACCTTGCCGCCCAGCTCTGCGGTCATCTTCTTCCAGCCTTCCCAGTCCTCTTCGTCCAGACCATCCTCGATGGACCAGATGGGATATTTCTCGATCAGGGACTTCCAGTGAGCGATCAGCTCATCCGAAGTGAAGTCCTTGCCGGACTTCGGCTGATGATAGAATCCGATGCCCTTGTCGCTCTTCCACTCACTGGAAGCAGCATCCATCGCCAGAACGAAATCCTTGCCGGGCTCATAGCCTGCATCCTTTACAGCCTGCAGGATGTGCTCGATGGTATCCTCGTCGTCCTTCAGGTTCGGTGCAAAGCCGCCCTCGTCACCAACTGCAGTGGTGTTGCCCTCAGCCTTCAGGTTCTTCTGCAGTGCATGGAAAACCTCAGTGCACCAGCGAAGTGCCTCACGGAAGGTAGGAGCACCGACAGGCATGATCATGAACTCCTGCGTATCAACAGAGTTGGTAGCATGTGCGCCGCCGTTCAGAATGTTCATCATGGGAACCGGCAGAACGTTTGCATTGGCACCGCCGAGGAAACGATAAAGCGGAATGCCGAGCGACTCTGCAGCAGCCTTGCAGCTTGCGATGGAAACAGCCAGAATCGCGTTGGCGCCCAGCTTGGACTTGTTGGGTGTGCCGTCAGCCTTCAGCATAGCAGCATCTACAGCATATACGTTCTGAGGATCCATTCCCTTCAGTACGTCATTGATCACGGTGTTGACATTGTTGACTGCAGTCTCAACGCCCTTTCCGCCGAACTTCTCCTTATTGCCGTCTCTGAGCTCGATGGCCTCGAACTCACCGGTGGAAGCACCGCTGGGTGCTGTACCTCTTCCAACAGTTCCGTCTGTCAAATAAACCTCAGCCTCTACGGTAGGATTGCCGCGGGAATCTACGATTTCACGGCCGATGACCTTCTCGATTTGCAGATGCTTCATCATAGTGATACTCTCCTTTACGTTGATTAAACTTGCCAGATCTTTCAATTGATCGGACCTCATCGTTAAATGTTTACCGATCCAATCACCAAGGACTATACCACAATCATTTTAAAAATTAAATATTGTGCACTGATTTTATTCGTTAAAAGTTTCGTAAGACTGCCGCCCGAATGCCCGTCGTACGCAGGTTTCTGCGCCGAATCGCGGCACCGTCACCCGGCTTTGTTCTCCTCGATCCGCTCCTCCAGCCACCGGGCCCACGCATCGAACCCCTCTCCTGTTTTCGCGCTGACAAAGAAAACCTTCGATGCCGGATTCAGGGCATGAATGCGCCGGACAACCGCCTCGTCGTCAAAATCAAAATAATCCTTTGTATCGGTCTTATTGATGAGAACCGCCTGCGTCACCCGGAACATCAGCGGATACTTGAGGGGCTTGTCATCCCCTTCCGGAATCGACAGAATCTCAATTGCCGCAGTGGCTCCCACATCCTCCTCGGCAGGACAGACGAGATTCCCCACATTTTCCAGAAACAGCAGCTCCGGCAGGCTGTCTTCTTCCTTTTCCAGTGCTTCCAGGGCCTGTCCTGTCATCCATGCAGTCATCGCACATTCTCCGCCCGTATGAACCTGAATGCATCGGAGTCCCTCTGCC
>CAVAJA010000252.1:0-6542 GCA_963588615.1 Lachnospiraceae bacterium
GCCTTGGCTCCACAAGGTGGCAGGTCATTTACAGAATCGTCGTTCCGGCGGCGAAGTCCGGTATTTTTACCGGCATCATTCTGGGACTGGCAAGAGCCTTCGGTGAAGCTCTGGCAGTTGCCATGGTCATCGGCAAGACAAGAGCCTTCCCCAAGAATTTACTCTCTCCCACCAATAACCTTACAGCGGCCATTGCAGCGGACATGGGCAATTCCGCGAGCGGCGGCGAGCAGAATATGGCACTGTGGACCATGGCACTGCTGCTGTTCCTGATTTCCATGTTCTTTATTTTCCTGATTCACAGGATTGATGCCCGGAGTAAGAAGAAGCTGGAGGCCTGAGCAGAATGAATGAGAAAATGAAACAGCGCATCCGCAGTGCGGAGCGCGTGAACAATCTGATGACCGGTGTGTTCTATGCAGTGGGCGGGTTCTTCCTGATGCTGATCCTGGCACTGGGAGTGTACATCATTGTAAACGGAATCCGCAGCTACTATCCCGGAATTCTTGCTTTTGATTCGGACGGCATCGGCAACCAGCTGTTCAATACCATCTATCTGGTGTTCCTGTCTCTGGTGATCAGCGTGCCGATCGGTGTCCTGGCGGGAATCTATATGGCGGAGTATGCGGGGAACAATAAGAGAACAAGGTTCATCCGCATTTGCATTGAGTCTCTGTCTTCTCTGCCCTCCATCGTTGTGGGTCTGTTCGGCTACCTTGTTTTCATCCTGATGACAGGAATGAAATGGAATCTGATGGCCGGTGCTCTGGCAGTTTCGATCCTGAGCCTGCCTTCCATTACGACCACCACGGAGGATGCCATGCGAAGCCTCCCCAAAAGCTATAAGCAGGGCTCGATGGCGCTGGGCGCAACGCACTGGGTCAGCATTGTAAAGGTTCTGCTCCCCGCCTGCCTTCCCCGCATCATCACGGGTGTGATTCTTGCGGCAGGCCGCGGATTCGGTGAGGCAGCTGCTCTCCTGTATACAGCAGGACAGAGTACCCGACTGAACTGGGCGAACTGGGATCTTACCTCGAAGACCTGTCCCCTGAATCCCTTCCGTCCCGGTGAGACGCTGGCTCTTCACATCTGGGTTATGAGAACGGAGGGAGCACTGAATGCGAATTCCGAGAAGATTGCAAATTTCTCGGCAATGATTCTGGTGCTGTTGGTTCTGGTGTTCTCGGTGATTGCAAGAGTCATGACGAGGCGGATCAATGCAAAGCAGTCCGGCGCAAAGGCATAAAGGAGAGAGGATAGAACATGAACGACAAGATGAAATTTCAGATCAAGAATCTGGATCTGTTTTACGGTGAATTCCAGGCACTGCATAAGATCTCAATCGATATTCCGACCAATGAAATCACGGCTCTGATCGGTCCTTCCGGATGCGGAAAGTCTACCTTCCTGAAGACGCTGAACCGAATGAATGATCTGGAGGAGGGGGTCCGCATCACAGGTGATGTCCTTCTGGACGGCGTGGATATCAACAAGGACATGGATGCCATCGAACTCAGAAAGCGCGTAGGAATGGTATTCCAGCAGCCGAATCCGTTCCCGAAGAGCGTCTACGAGAACGTGGCCTACGGTCCCCGCATCAACGGAATTCACAAAAAGTCCGAGCTGGATGAGATCGTGGAGAGAAGCCTGCGTCAGGCAGCCATCTGGGACGAGCTCAAGGATCGTCTGCACAAGAGTGCCATCGGTCTTTCCGGCGGTCAGCAGCAGAGACTGTGCATTGCCAGAACGCTGGCAGTGGAGCCGGAGGTGATTCTGATGGATGAGCCGACCTCTGCACTGGACCCGATCTCGACTTCGAAGATTGAGGATCTGGCCATTGAGCTGAAAAAGGACTATACCATTGTAATCGTCACGCACAACATGCAGCAGGCCAGCCGTATTTCGGACAACACGGCGTTCTTCCTTCTGGGCGAGCTCATTGAGTATAATAAGACGCAGAAGCTCTTCTCCATTCCTGCGGATAAGAGAACAGAGGACTACATCACCGGCCGTTTCGGCTGATGCGGAACAGATACCAGCATTTGAGATAAAGAGAGGGCAATGCAGTGAGAAATCGGTTTGATTCGCAGCTGGAGCAGCTGAACAAAATGCTCATTCACATGGGAAATCTTTGCAGCGTAGCAATTGAGAATGCCACAAAGGCACTGCAGGACGGCAATATAACGATGGCGCATGACGTCATGGTGGCCGATGCCGAGATTGACCAGGCAGAGCGTGAGATCGAGCGCCTGTGCCTGAGTCTGCTCCTGCAGCAGCAGCCCGTTGCCAGAGATCTTCGACAGATCTCAGCAGCGCTGAAAATGATCACCGATATGGAGCGCATCGGAGATCAGGCGGCAGATATTGCAGAGATCGTCATCAGTGCTAAAATGTCAGAGACCACAGATTTTCCCAAGATTGTGGAGATGAGCGTGGAGGCAACTCATATGGTGGAGAACAGCGTCAAGGCCTTCGTGGAGAAGAACCTGGAGCTGGCCGGTCATGTGGAAGCCAGCGATGATGTTGTGGACATGATGTTCGAGTCCGTCAAGAGTCAGCTGATCGATTACATCGGTGAAAATCAGGGACAGGCTGCGCACAAGGCACTGGATCTGATCATGATTGCGAAATATCTGGAGAGAATCGGGGATCATGCGACCAACATTGCGGAATGGGTCAGCTTCTCGATCACAGGTGTGCATGCGGCAAAATATGACAGCAAACTCAAGGACGATGAGCTGCACAGGTAAGAGAAATGATTTATTGCGTTGAGGATGATGAGAATATTCGTGATCTGATCGTATACACGTTGGAGAACACGGGTTTTAAGGCCAGCGGCTACGGAGACGGGAAGAGCTTCAAAGAGGCTGTGAAGGAGAAGAATCCGGAGCTGGTTCTGATGGATGTCATGCTGCCGAATGAGGATGGAATTTCACTCCTGAAGGACCTGCGCAGCGCGAAGGAGACGGCAGGGATTCCTGTCATCATGGTGACGGCCAAGGGTGCGGAGTTCGACAAGGTGAAGGCCCTGGATCTGGGGGCGGATGATTATGTCACAAAGCCCTTCGGCATGATGGAGCTGGTCAGCCGCATCAAGGCAGTGCTGCGCCGCACGGGAGGCGGCGATGCCGGTGAGGACGATATCCTGGCACTCGGCGAGATTGCGATAGATGTGAAGCGCCATCAGGTGTCGGTGGCCGGCGAGAACGTGGCATTGACCCTGAAGGAATACGAGCTCCTGAAAAAGCTCCTCATGAACTCTGAGGTGGTGCTCACCAGAGACCGGCTGCTCGAAGATGTCTGGGGATACGATTTCGACGGAGAGACGAGAACCGTGGATGTTCATGTGCGGACGCTTCGTCAGAAGCTTGGAAGTGCGGGAGACCGCATCGAGACCGTGCGCGGCGTCGGCTACCGGATTCGAGGGTAGCCGACAAGGAAGATGGAGAGACGGCACTCTCCCGGAGTATATGCGGCGATGGGCATGAGAAAGAGAATTCAGAGGAATATGTTCATGGTGGTTGGCATTACGCTGCTTGCAGCGTATGCCATCACCACTTTTTTTGTTTACGGCAGAATCCGAAGCCTTTCCGAGGAGAGCATTGAGAGGGTGGCGAGGTATACCGCTGAGGCGGTGAATATCGCCGGCGAGAGCTACCTGCGCGAGCTGGATGATGTGGAGCCTGCGACGCGGATCACGCTGATCGAAACCGACGGCACCGTCTGCTATGACTCGGTGGAGGATGATTACACGCTGGAAAATCACCTGAATCGTCCGGAGGTGCAGGAGGCACTCAGGAGCGGCATCGGCAAGGATCTTCGGCGGTCGCATACGCTGGGAGAGGAGCTGTACTACTGCGCCGTCCGGCTGGAGGACGGAAGGGTGATCCGTGTCTCGATGGAAGCCGGAACGATTACCAGAACGGCGCTGGAGCTGCTGCCTGTGATTGCGGGGACGGCGGTTTTCGTTTTGATCCTGGCCTATCTGATAGCCAGAAAGCAGGCCGCATCGCTGGTGAAGCCCATCAATGAGATTCAGCTGAACCAACCTCTTGAAAATGATGTGTATGAAGAGCTGCATCCTTTGCTGGTGCGCATTGATGAGACGAACCGCGCCAAGGATGCGGTCGCCGAGATGCGCAAGGAATTTTCTGCCAATGTGTCACATGAGCTGAAAACACCGCTGACCTCCATCTCGGGCTATGCGGAGATCATGCGGGATGGTTTGGTGAGCGGAGACCGGGTTTCGGATTTTGCCAACCGCATCTACAAAGAGGCGCAGAGAATGCTGAGCCTGATCGACGACATCATTCAGCTGTCCCGACTGGATGAGGGAGAGCTGGAACAGGAGGAAGAGGTGGTGGATCTGTTCGACCTCTCCCACGAGATTGTAGGACGTCTGGGGGCAAAGGCCCATGAATGTGAGGTTCGTGTGGAGCTGATCGGTGAGAGCTGCAAGGTCAGAGGGGTCCGCAGACTTCTGGATGAGATGGTCTATAACCTTACGGAGAATGCGATTAAATACAATCACAAGGGCGGAAGGGTGACCATCTGGGTGGGGAAGCTGATGAACACGCCGGAGATCTTCGTGACGGACAACGGCATCGGCATCGCCAAGGATCAGCAGGAGAGAATTTTCGAGCGCTTCTATCGGGTGGATAAGAGCCGCTCCAAGGAGACCGGAGGAACGGGACTGGGACTGTCGATCGTGAAGCACAGTGCGGAATTGTGCGGGGCAAGAATCAAGGTGCATTCCGAACTGGGAAAAGGAACGAGGATGGAGGTAATCTTTCAGAAATCAGAGGGGAATTTACAAAGATAGGCTTGATTCTTAACATACATTTTTCATATTATGTATTTGGCGCGTTTTTTGATTCTGTTTGGCACCTGCGCGACTTCGCCGAATCTGTCTGTTTACAGACGGATTCGGGGTGGAAGCTGGCGGGCGGCGCTGAACAGTTTTTTTATGTCTGAAACAGGAAAGCCATGCACGGAGGGGTGTGATGCCGGCAAGGTGCGTGGAACTGCGGCAGAGAGGCTGCGGTGTATGAGGTAAGGTATGCCTGAAATAGTAACGACACTCTTTGGTTTGTTCGGCGGTCTGGCACTGTTCCTGTACGGAATGGGGCAGATGAGTGAGGCTCTGCAGAAGGCGGCAGGGGAGAAGATGCGCAGCATTCTGGGATTCCTGACCAAGAATCCTCTGATGGGTGCGCTGGCGGGTGCGCTGGTCACAGCCGTCCTGCAGTCCTCATCCGCGACAACGGTCATGGTCATCGGATTCGTCAGCGCAGGCCTCATGGGACTGCCGCAGGCCATTTCTGTTATTTTCGGTGCCAACATCGGAACCACGATGACGGCACAGCTGATTGCCTTTGATATCAGCGATTATATCTATCCGATTCTGTTCATCAGCTTTCTGATTCAATTCCTTGCAAAAAATGAAAAGATCAAGAGCATCGGCATGGTGTTTTTCTCCTTCGGTCTTCTTTTTGAAGGAATCGAGATCATGTCCTCGGTGATGAAGCCGCTGGCCTCCAGCCCGATTTTCGTGAATCTGATGGGGAAGGTACAGCATTTCCCGATCCTGGGAATCCTTCTGGGCATGTGCATGACTCTGGTGGTGCAGTCCTCGTCCGCGACGATTGCCGTCCTGCAGAGCTTTGCTTCGCAGGCAGGACCGGACGGGGTGACCAGCGTCATCGGTCTGACCGGTGCCATTCCGATCCTTCTGGGCGACAACATCGGTACCACCATTACGGCGCTGCTGGCTTCGGTGGGACAGAGCAAGGATGCAAAGAGAACGGCAGTGGCACATACCTGCTTCAACGTGACGGGTACGATTGTTTTTGCCTTCCTCATTCCGTGGTTTGCAAAATTCGTGCAGTTCATCTCCCCGAAGGGTCCGGAGGTGGAGGTGATTTCCCGGCAGATCGCAAACGCACACACGACCTTCAATATCGTCTGTA
The DNA here is from genome assembly GCA_963588615.1 of Lachnospiraceae bacterium. Lineage (GTDB taxonomy): Bacteria > Bacillota > Clostridia > Lachnospirales > Lachnospiraceae > CAG-791. The sequence goes on from CAVAJA010000252.1 coordinate 5,970, forward strand.
CGCTGGTGTGGCTGCCTTTGATCGCCATCATGGTCAAGATTGTCTGTTTCATCGTTCCGGATCGTCCGGGAGAGATGAATGTGCTGGAGGAGAGCCGTCCGAAATTCCTGGATCTGAACATGACCTCTCAGCCGCAGGCGGCATTGATTCTGCTGGCCAAGGAGATTCGGCGCAGCCTTGGGAGTGCGGCAACGCTCCTGGACGATATGAAGGCTGCTGCGCTCGGCAGGAACGGCAAGGAGCTGGCCTCGGCGGAGGAGCTGCAGAGAGAGACAGAGGCCTTCCGGGTGCGGTATCGGAATTACAAGGCCGTTCAGGCCAGCATCGGGTCCTATATCACGGAGCTGTTCTCAAAGGGTTCCATGACGCCGGTGCAGTCCGAGCAGGCCTCGGATCTTCTGTCGGTTGCCAATGATGTGGACCGAATTTATGATCGCTGTAATGATATTGTGAGTGAGTTTGGCACACTGCGGGAACAGGGGCTGACCCTTTCGGCCGATGCCTGCGGAGAGCTGAACAAATGCTTCACTGCGGCAAAAGGACTGTACAGCCTCTCCACGACCTTCCTGTCTG
>CAVAJA010000253.1:0-8785 GCA_963588615.1 Lachnospiraceae bacterium
CGCATAGGAAGCCTGAACATTCTCACTCCGCAGCCAGTAACCATCCGTGAATTTCATCGTCCTTACCCTCCTTGAAACCATAATCAGAACCATGGACAATCGTCCATCCGCAGTGCCGCCAGGGTCGAATCTCCTCCTTCAGAGCAGGTTCGCATCGGAGCTTTTCTTCTCTTTTCCCTGCTGTTGTTCCCATTATATCGAAGAAAATTCCGAGCCAAAACAGTTTCGAATTTTCGCCTTTTTTATGAAATCTGCGCGCAGGATTCCAGAAACGAAACAGGAGAGGGTGTCATAAGACATCCTCTCCTGCATCGCATCTTTCTCTCTTAAAAAATTCAAAGGGCTTAATCCGGAATCACAATGGCCAGCTGAGCGGCATCGCTGGCTGCCTTGGCTGCTGCTGTCGTCTGCTCCTGCGCCGTAACCTGTGCTGCGGCTGCTGCCTCCGCCTGCTGATACTGTGTCAGTGTCTGAAGTGCTGCCGCCGCCGATGCCTCGGCCTGTGTCTGCTGCGCCATCGCCGATGCCTGAAGATTCAGGTTGTCCTGCGTAGGAAGTGCCGCTGCAGCAGCTGCCGCTGCCTGTGTTGTGAGTGCTGCCTGATCTGCTGCCGCTTTTAACGTCTGATACTGCGTCAGAGCGGCCTGCGTCTGCTGCGATGCCGCTGCTGATGCCGCCTGATACTGCGCCAAAAGTGCGGTCTGCTGATCTGCTGCCGCCTTCAGCTGCGCTGCCTGTGCCTGCGCTGCCGCCGTTATGACTGCCACGTGTCCGTCCTTACACATGCGGACGATATTGCCCTGTGCATCCGTCGTGGTCTGATTTTTCACCATGGCACCGGTTTCATCAAAGAAGAACTGCTGACCGCCGATATTCTGCATGCCGAACTGTTTGCGGTAGTTGACATAATAATAGGTGCTGCCGCCCTGCACCGACAATCCGTTTGCCGGAATTGCAGTAAAATAGTCCTTCATGACATAATCCATATCCACGGCTCCTGAAATTCCTGCCACAGAACCGCTGGAGGTATACTGCCACATCGTTCCTGCCGTTCCTATGGAATCGCTGTAGTTGGCCACCCATCGATCCCAGGCCACACCGCTCATGCGTGTTGTCAGCCAGTTCTTATAGCTGTACACCATCGGCTGATATCCGTTTGCATAGACAACAGAACAGAATGTATTGGCAATTGTCAGAAGCTGTGCACTTGATAAACCGCTCTGCGAAGAATCCTCGATATCAATGGCCACCGGGAAGCTGATCGGAAGATTGCTCATCGCGGTCACCGCAAGCTGTGCGTCCGCCGCTGCCTCAGCTGCGTTCGTCGCATAGGAATAGACATAAACACCGACCCTGATTCCTGCTGCGTTGGCCCCGATCACATTCTGCGTAAACTTGGAGTCCAGGCCGTATTTGGTATTCCCGAGGCGAATCATTGCGAATTTCACGCCGCTTGCCGCTGCTGCCGACCAGTTGATATTGCCCTGATACGCACTGACGTCAATTCCGCTGACCGCTGCCTGCGCCTGTGTTCCTCCCGCAGCCATCGTCACAAAAAAAGCTGCCGCAGCAGCCAGAAGCATATACTTTACTTTCTGTACCAGTCCCTTCACAAGCTTACTCCTTACTCTCTTCTTTTTGTGCATCAATCGCTCTTCAGCAGGCATCATTCTACCACATCCGATTTCTCCCGGCACGAAAATCTGCTGTGTTCCTGCCTTCACAGAAAATCTGCCATGATCCGGTTGCTGATATCGATTCCCCGATCCGTCAGACGCACTCTGCCGCCGCATTTTTCCAGCAGATTCCATTCCAGATACTTTCTCACAACCGGGCCGTATACGTCCGAAAGTTCTGCTCCAAACCGCTCTCCAAACTCCTCCTCTGAGACACCCTCCATCCGCCGTAGTCCCAGGAACATAAACTCTGCCATGCGATCCTTCCGGGTCAGATGCTCTATCTCCTGCAGGACAGAACACTCCGAAGCCTCCACTCCCCTGCAGTATGTTTCCAGATTTCTGACATGATTCCACCGGACATCGCCAAGATAGGATGCAGCGCCTGCACCAAAGCCAAGGTAGGCGTGTCCCGTCCAGTACCCATTGTTGTGTCTGCTCTCGAATCCGGCTCTCGCATAATTGGAAATTTCATAGCGTTCATAGCCATGCTCTGCAAGAAAGCGCTTTGTTTCATGATACATAAAGCGGTCCGTCTCATCGTCCGGAAAGGGTGGAAGTTCTCCCTCTCTCCGGGACATATCCCAAAATTCCGTCCCCTCTTCCAGAATCAGACTGTAGGCAGAGATATGATTCGGTTTCAGGCGAACCGCCTCACGAAGAGATTCCATCCACTGCTCCGGGCTCTGACCCGGCAGCGCTGACATCAGATCCAGATTTATGTTGGAAAACCCCGCCCTTCCGGCATCCTCAATACACCGCCTGGCCTCATCTGCAGAGTGGATTCTTCCCAGGAGCCGCAGCTCTTCCTCCCGAAACGACTGTACGCCGATCGAAATCCGATTGATTCCGAGTTCCCGATATGCTCCAAGCTTTGCCGCATCCGCCGTTCCCGGATTGCATTCCATCGTAATCTCCGCATCCGGCAAAACCCGGTATTCGGCACGCACGGTGCTCATGAGCGTATCCAGCTCTCCCGGAGTCAAAAGGGAAGGAGTCCCGCCTCCCAGAAAAATACTGTCCACACGTACCGCACCGATGAGCCTTCCGGTCTCCTTCAGTTCTCGATTCAGTGCCGCAAGATATCTGTCGCGAAGCGCAGAAGGCACCGGCCCCGACAGGAAATCACAGTACCTGCATTTCCGAACACAGAACGGAATGTGCACGTATAAACTGACGGGAGACGATATTTTTGTTAAACTACTGATTGCCGTACGGCGCAGAAAATCAACATCATTTTTATACATAGCGTTTCGTATACAAGAGGAAATACATGAATTCTACACGTATTGCAGGCATCGTCATGGAATGTAATCCCTTTCATGAGGGACATCAGTATATTCTGTCCAGAGCAAGAGAAGTTTCCGGCGCTTCCTCGGTCATTGTCCTCATGAGCGGCGACTATGTCCAGCGGGGAATCCCTGCTGTCTATGCCAAAGAGCTTCGCGCAGGAAAGCTCCTTGCATCCGGTGCCGATCTGGTGCTGGAACTCCCCGTCCGATCTGCCGTCTCCAGCGCAGAATCCTTTGCCATGGGGGCTGTCTCCATCCTCATGCGCACCGGCATTGTGACAGACCTTGTCTTCGGATCCGAGTCCGGAGACCTTAATCGGCTGATCCAGGGTGCCGCTCTCCTCAAAGAAGAGCCCCTGGATTACAGGAATCTGCTGCGTGCACATCTTGCGGCAGGTCTCTCCTTCCCTTCCGCAAGAGAGCGGGCTGCCGCAGAATGTTCCGCACATCTTTCTCTTTCCGATACCGCAAACGATATTCTGGGCACGGAATACCTCAAGGCTCTCCTTCCTGATCTTGCCCTCTGCCCACATGCCGTCCCCCGCATCCCGGCCATCTCTGCAACGGAGCACCGGCGTGCTCTGGAAGCCTCCAAAGATTCCTCCTGCCTGTTCGCAGACGACTTCTCCGAGCTTCTTCTTGGCAGACTCCTTGACGCACGCTGCGTTTCCTTCGAGGATCGCTCCTCTCACCCGTTCGCAGTCTATGATGGGATTTCCGATGATTTGTCCGACCGCATCGAAAACCTGCTCCCGCAGTATCTTTCCTGGACACAGTTCTGCCGGCTCCTCAAGACCAAAAATATCACCTATACCGCCATCAGCCGCGCCCTGATGCACATCCTGCTGGAGATCCGGAAAAAAGAGTTTTCCCAGGAAATGAATTATGTGCGTGTCCTCGGCTGCAGGAGAGATGCTGCGCATCTGCTCGGCAGAATACAAAGAGAATCCCAAGACCTTCGGCTGATCACGGATCTTCCGAAGGATCTCTCCCTGTGCCCCGGGCTTTTACAGGACATCCGTGCCTCCGAGCTCTACGATTACATCGCACGCCGCAAACAAAACAAAGGAATCCTGTCTGCAGACTTTACTGCAGACAGGATCTCCGAATATGCCAAACCTTTTCTTTTACTGTAGTCCCAAGGCAGGTGCAGTGCGGATTCTCCCCCGCACTCCTGATGTTCTAAACAGATGCCTGCATTTTGTCCTTCGGAACTACAATTCCCTGCCCGTTCGGATTGATCACAATGCCTTCCATTCCGCCTGCGATCAAGCGCTCCAGATTCTTATATTCAAAGCCGACCGGCTTCATATCGCTCTTGCCGAATTTTTTGCTGTATTCGAACAGATCCGTGAATACCGGAAGATACATCTTCTCTCCCACCTTGATGGCAGGGAACTGCACCTGTTTCTGCGGCTTCTTCCCCTCCTTCTCCAGTTTCTCGGCCTGCTCCTTTGTCAGATCGGCAACACGCGAAGGAATCATGTACCGCCCCTTCGGAATCAGCGCCATCATGCGTTCCATTTTCTTTTTGACGATTTCATCGCGCTTTTCATATTTCACCGGCCAGCGCAGCTCCGAAATGTAATCCGTAAGAGCGAAGGCCAGAGCCGGGTTCGACGGCGGGGTCTTCGAGGCATCGGTATTCCAGTCCATAGGTGCCGACATCTCGCTGCGCTTTACAATTCCCTTATACCAGCCATTGTCCACCACAATATTCTCAACACCCAGATAGTAAAAATAATCGAACAGGGCGATGGGCTTTGCACCATTCTCACGAAGAGGCGCAGCCTCGCCGTCCCTCTCCGCCACAATACAGTCGCGGAACTGGGCCTTATACAGCTCCACTGCCTTCTCGGCCCGTTCCTTTTCCAGGTATACCGGAACAAAGCCGCCGTCAATCATAGGGTATCCGGTTCTCTTGTCATAAAGAACATAGATCTTCTCGGCCCTGTGAATCCTCGAGAGGAATTCATTGTAGACGATCCGATGATTTTTCTCATAGTTGACAAGCGGACTCTTTCGGTTAAAGAGCGTCATGGTCAGCTGCAGGAACAGAAGCTCCTGTAAAGAGAGTTCTGTCACCTGATCCGGCGTCAGCTCCGGCTCATAGACGAGCTCCCCCACCTGATCCTTCCGTTCAGGGGTAAGCGAATCCTCCGCTGTCACCTTGCTGTCCTTGATGTTCAATATATTAAGGCGGGGAAGTCCCGGCCAGCTCTCTCCCTCATGCGCTTTCTTCTGAGTCTCCACCTGTTCCCGGTGTGCCTTTGCCTTCTGTTCCTCGATTTCTCTTTCCTGTCGCTCGGCACGGCTCTTGCTGCCGAACAAATCCATCAATGCCATTTGTCATCATCCTTTCTGTCGGAAACTTCAAGAATTAAGTATAGCGTAGCAGACCTTCAAACTGCAACCGCCAAAGAAAAAGGCACCGTCCTTACGGATCGATGCCTTTTCTTCGTTCTGCAACACTTGGGAGGGATCTTACCCTTTAAGATACGTTCCCTGCCGCATTTTGTTACACCTCATGTGCCGAAAATTTACGCTTCTGCATTTTCCGGAGCATCAGATAGCATGCCGCCTGCATGGCAACGGTAAAAATCCAGGATACCGGGTAGGAAATGAACAGAAAATCCAGCGATCTGCTGTGAGGGAAAAAGACATAAATCCAGATCAGCCTGGTTCCCACCGTTCCGACAATCGACAGAATCATCGGGGCCAGCGAATACCCCATCCCCCGCATGGCGCCGGGGAACAGATCCATAATCCCGCAGATAAAGTAGGTCGTAGTGGTATAGGACAGAATTTCCATGGCGGCCGTCACAACCTCCGGCTCATCCGTGTAAATCTGCAGCAGCTGAGGCCCCAGAAAATAACTCCCGTATCCCAACGCCGCAGCAAGCACCGCAGTAATTCCAAGACACTCCAGCAATACCAGATTCATTCTCTTCCACTGTCCGCCGCCGTAATTCTGGCTGGTAAAGCTCATACAGGTCTGCGTCACGGCATTCACAGAGGCATAGAGGAATCCCAGGATATTATTCGCCGCCGTATACCCTGCCATAGATGTGGAACCGAACGAATTGACAGAAGACTGCAGCAGCACATTGGAGAAATTGATCACGGTTCCCTGCACCCCTGCAGGAATTCCCACCTGCAGAATTCTTTTCAGACACCATCCGTTGATTGCAAGCTTGCGCAGGCGGAAGCGGTAATCCGCCTCCGTTCGAATCAGGCACAGCATAACCAGCACGCAGGAAATGCACTGTGATACCACAGTTGCTATCGCAACCCCCGCAACCCCCAGATGAAACACCGCCACCAGGAACACATTGAGTCCTGCATTTACCGCTCCGCTGATGACCAGAAAGATGAGTGGTCTTCTCGTATCCCCCACTCCGCGCAGAATGGCTGCTCCATAGTTGTACAGCATGAAAAACGGCATCCCCAGAAAGTAGATTTTCATGTACAGCACAGACTGATCAATGACATTCTCCGGAGTACCCATACATTCGAGAGCCCATCTGGACAAGAGCTGACCCAGCACAGCCATGAAGACACCGCTGACGGCGGCCACCAGAATGGAAGTGTGCACCGCATTGGAAACATCCTTTTTCTTTCCTGCTGCATAGGATTGTGCCACCAGAACGTTTGTCCCCTGAGACACCCCCATGAACAGATTGATAAAAACACTGATCAGTGCCGTTGTCGAGCCAACAGCGGCCAGTGCCGTGCTGCCGGTGAACCTTCCCACCACGATGAGGTCCACCGCATTGAACATCAGCTGCAGGATTCCCGACAGCATCAGGGGAACCGCAAATGCAATCAGCTTGGACAGCAGCGGTCCGCTGCACATATCCATCTCATATTTACTGTTCGCCATCATTTTCCTCCGGCAACCGCTCGTATGCCAGCCGCTCGCTTCCGTCCCTCACATGAATTATGCCGCAATATTGAAAACCGTTCTTCAGAATCTGGTGCTGCATGGTCCGATTGCTGCGATGCGTGTCCATCCGAAGATGTGCAATCTTTTCCACGCAGTGCGACACCACTTCTCTCATGACCCCATGATGCGTCCCGTCACTGGCCACTCGATGAATGACGCCGTAGGTTCCGTCATTTCTCCATTCACCCTTTTCAATCACAGCGTAGGTAGGATCCTCCGTCACAGCAAACATAAAAACACCGTAGATCCTGCCATCCTCTTCGGACAGTACATACAATGCGTGATTGCGCAGATCCTCACAAAGAATCTCCTCCTGCGGATATCGTTCTCCCCACTGATCCGGATTTCCGTTATCCCGCATATATTGTCTGGCTTTTTCATATACCTTCTCGATCGAAGGCAAATCTTCCCTTGATGCCGCCCGTATCATTTTATTCCTCCACTCGATTTCTCTGGATTTTGCCGCATTACAGCAGCAATGCCTCCCCCCGGACAAATCCCGGAGGAGGCATTTGAAATTCCCACAGTTATTTACGCATTCAGCTTATCCAAAATTCCGGAGGCAACGCCGCACCGATCCGGCATCTTACTGCCGTCCTGCAGATCACCCTCCAACTCTATATCAAAGCAGCGATCCTCCAGTTCCAGCAGTTCTTCTTCCGACAGCTGCCCCGCCTGAACCGCTGATATTCCGAACTCCTTATTCAGAAACTCCAGTTCCCGTTCCGTAAAGGTCATATTGCCTCCACCAGCCGTCAGTTCTGACTGTCATCCTCGTTGTCTTTTCTGGAAAGGAAGGACGGGATCACAATGTTCTGCGTATCACCGGAGTGGATGCTGCTCGGATTGAATCTGAACTGCTGTGCCTGATAGGCCGGCTGCGGCTGTGCATTCTGCTGCTGACCATAACCGTTTCCGTTCTGCATCCCCATTCCGTAGTTCATCTGGCCGGAACCGTAGCCCATCTGGCCCGCTCCAAACTGCGTCGCGTAATTCGCGCCGCTCGGGGTTCCGTTCTGAACGTAGCCTCCCTGCTGCTGTACACCCTGCTGCACATAGGGATTCGTGCGGTATCCGCCCCCTCCCGGTGTCTGGTTCATCCCTGCTCCGTTGAAATTCGGATTCGGCGTAAACGGCTTTCTCTCAAAAGGATTCTTCTGAGCCTGCGCCTGAGCCTGTGCCTTCTCTTTCTCCTGTTCCTCTTTCTTCTTGCCCTGACCGATGCCGGTTGCAATGACCGTAACGACGCAGCTGTCTGAGCTGGTCTCATCGTATTTCGCACCGAAGATAACATTGATATCGTCACCGGTGATATCGCGGACGAAGGTCGCTGCATCATTGGCATCGAACAGCGAGATATCTCCGGAAATGTTCAAAATCACATCGGTTGCACCATCAATGGATGTCTCCAGAAGCGGTGACTCAACTGCCATCTTCACAGCATCCGTTGCCTTGTCATCGCCCTTGCCGTAGCCGATGCCGACATGTGCAATTCCCTTGTTGCGCATGACAGTCTGCACATCTGCAAAGTCCAGATTGATGATAGACGGCACATTGATCAGATCTGTGACGCCCTGCACTGCCTGCTGCAGCACCTCATCTGCCTTCTTCAGTGCATCCGGAAGCGTCGTTCTGCGGTCCATGATGTCCAGAAGTCTGTCATTAGGAATGACGATCAGCGTGTCCACATTGGGTGTGATGTTCTCAATGCCGAGCTTCGCCTTATCCATTCTGGCTTTTGCCTCGAAGCCAAAGGGCTTCGTAACAACGCCGACGGTAAGGATTCCCATCTCTTTGGCAAGCTTTGCCACGACCGGTGCCGCACCTGTTCCGGTTCCGCCTCCCATTCCGCAGGTGACGAACACCATGTC
>CAVAJA010000254.1:0-8953 GCA_963588615.1 Lachnospiraceae bacterium
CAGCTATTTTGCCATGAAGCGCTTCGTGGCAGATGAAGTGCTGCGCTATGAGAATTCGTACCCGTACCTTCTGGGGCTGGTGCTGCGCTCAACGGATCACATCGTAAATGTTCCGGTGCAGCACAGGAGACGTGAGGTCGGAAGAAGCGGATACACGCTCGGAAAGCTCCTTTCTCTGTGGATGAACGGCTTTACGGCATTTTCCATAAAGCCCCTGCGCATCGGAACAATGGTCGGTGCCGTCTGCGCGGCAGGTGCTTTTGCATACGGTATTTTTACCATAGTTAAGAAGCTGGTAAATCCTGCTGTCCCGGTGGGATTTTCTGCATTGATGACGGCGGTGGTGTTCTTCGGCGGAATGATTCTGCTGATGCTGGGGCTTGTAGGAGAGTATGTGGGACGCACCTACATCTGTGCCAACAATGCCCCTCAGGCCGTGATTCGAGAGGAAGCCTGAGATATGATTCTGCAGCGAGTAATTTATAAAAAAACAGCAGCAGCAGCGGTGATTCTGTGCTGTCTGGCCATAGCCCTTGCCACGATCTGGCCGATGCGGCTTTATCAGGAGGATCATTCGTATGCCTCCGGAATCAGTCCGGTCGGCGCGACAGAGGTCATCACGCAGGAGCAGGATGCCGGAGAATATCTGATCGCACAGTACAGTCATCTTCAGACCCTGAAATTCTACGTGGAATCGGTAAAAGAGGGGGAAAAGGCGACGTTTCAGCTCTTTCATGTAGGAGAGAACGGCGCTATGGAGCTGACCGCAGAGGAGGAAGTTGTGCTTCCGGAGGAGGTTCCGGCCTACGCTGTGGTGTCGGTAGATGCGGATGTGACGGTGGGAGACACCTATGTCTATACGATTCGCGGGCTGGAGGGGAGCCGCTTCACGGTCGGATATGAATCCCAGACGGAGGCACTTGCAACAGGGAAGGCTCCACTCTACGTGCAGGGGTTTTACAATGACACCGGGGCAGATGACATGGCCATAAAAACCAGCGTGCTGTACCGCGTTCCGGAGAACAAGTGGAGCTGTCTCATTCGGGGAGGGGTGTATGTCCTGCTGGGTGTTCTGGCACTCGTTCTGAACCGCGGAATTTTTATTCTGCTGGATCGAAGGAAGAATGCGGGAGGACTGGCTTCTTCATCGGTCATCTCGGTGCGGAGAGCCATGCAGGTTGTTCTGACGCCGGTTCTGGCGGTGCTTTTCGCCGCGGCGTTTGCGGCAGTCTGGCCGCTGAAGCTGTTCGATGGACGGCTGCTGGATATTGTGATGTATGAAACGGGAATCCTTCTGGGAGCTGGCTGGTGCATGTACGGCCTGTGGCACAGACAGGATGCCGTACAGGTACAGATGAAATTTGAGCAGACGGCGTCTTTGCGGCACGCGGGAATCATTCTGTGCATTGCGCTTTTGATGGATCGCAGTGCTTCTTACATGAATGCCACCAATGATTACATTCACGATGCAGCCACCGGGTGGATTGTGGCTCTGATTGCGCTCATCACGCTTTTGATGGCAGAGCTGCCCTCGCTGCTGAATGGGCCGACACTGGCCTGCTTTGTAGCATCCCTGATCGGAGGAGTTGTCTACTCTGCAGAGCATATGGTGTCCCTGACGGATTCGGAGGCGGGCTGGAAGAATGCTGCGGCTCTTGCTGTCGGAGCCGCCATTGTGCTGGGCTGTACAGCAGCAGCCTCTGTCCTGTGGATGACGGTTGATGCGGCTAAAAACTGCAGGAGACCGCAGAACCGGCTTTCAAAGGGGCTGGCAGGCATCTTCGTTATTCTGGCTGTTTGGATGGTGATTTTCCGGAATACGAGGCTGTGGATTCCGCTGTTCGTGGCTGTCTGGCTGCTGTTCTATCAAAGATACCGTTTCTGGAAGGGGCGGGAACGCTTTCTGGAGGAAATCTGCAAGGGAATTCTGCTGGATTTTGCATGCAAGGTTGTCTACTGTATGCTGCATCGGTATTATCTTGCCTATATCTACAGCAGGTTTCCCATGCATTTCCATACGCCGACAGTGACGGCCTACTATCTGCTGATTGCTGCGGCAGCCGCTCTGACGATGTTCCTGCGAAAGGTCCGAATGACAGAAGGATGGGAGATGCGGAGCCGTCTGCGCGCTGCGTGGAAGGAAATCCTTTTCCTTGGGGTGACATTTTCCTATATGGTGATGAGCCTGACGAGATCCGGGATCGGTGTGCTGGCCGTGCTGGCCCTTCTTGCAGCCTTCTATCAGGGAAGGAGCGGTGCCCGGGAGGTGCAGAAGAAGGCACCTGCAGCAGAAGGAAAATCCCAAGATTCTGCGGGGAGAAGGCTCGGACGGGGAGTGCGGATGCTGCTGGCGATGTTCCTGATTCTGTGTGTGACGTTTCCGGCCGTGTTCACCGGGCAGCGAATCATTTCCACCGTGTACGGACAGCCGAGGCGGTTTGAGTCCCTGGAGCCGTATGACGACTGGGTGCTGCGAAATGTGGATTGGAACTGCACCGCCTTCATGAATGTTGAGATCTTTATCCGGGATTTCGGAGACCGCATCCTTGGGGGAGAGATCGGATCAAAGATATATTACGGCAGCGGGTGGTACATTCCGCAGGGGTATCGAACGGCATCGGCAGAGGAAGGAGAGCGGCAGGAGGGAACGGCAGGAGCTCTTGCTGTGGAGGACCTCGCTTCGGAAGGGGAACTTTCGGAAGGGGTTCTGGCGAAGCTTCTGGATTCTCTGGATCTGGAAGCTCTGGAAGAAGGCTCCATTGACAACGGTGATGTGTCCAACGGACGCCTGGGGCTGTATCTGGCGTATCTAAGACATCTGAACTGGACGGGACACGATGAAATGGGAGTCACGCTCCTGAGCGGGGAGATTGCGGTTCATGCCCACAATATTTTCCTGCAGACGGCCTATGACTGCGGAATTCCGGGAGGTGTGCTGCTGCTCATTGCGGTGCTGTCCATACTGGCTGCGGCCGTTCGGTATGCGGTGGGATTCTTAAGACAGGACGTGCGCTCTGAGCAGGGAGCGGAAGGCAGGGGAGGCTTCGAGCTGCTGCCGCTGCTTCTGTCTGTTGGCTTTTTCATAACAGGAATGGTGGAATGGATTTTCCAGTTCAGCAATCCGTACACGATCGTTCTGATGCTTGCATTGGCATCGGTTCTGATCCAGGAGAAGGGCGGGGAATCGGACAATGAGACAGCATGAGAAGCATTCTGTGAAACCTCATGTATGCCTTGGCAAGGAGCGGCGTGAGCGGATTCTTGCCGGTCTGTACGGCGTCATGCTCTCCGGAGCACTGCTGATCGGAGGAATGCTGGAGAGCAAAGGGGCGGTATCGATGCCGGGGGGAAAGCAGCTTCTGGTGACTGCAGTGCGGGCTGCCGCAGTCAGCTGCGGGGTTTTCTTCCTGTGGAGATGGAAGGATCGAAGGAACGGGGCGGGATCAGGAGAAAGCATGTCCCGCTTTTCGGGGACGGACAGCTGCCGGAGGACAATTGCCCTGTGGGTGTTGTTCATGACGGTGCAGATGGTCTCCCTTCTGGCGGTATATCCGGGCTTTTTTGTCTATGATGCGGCGGAAGAGCTGGCGATGGTGCAGACGAGAAGTTTCACGACGCACCATCCGCTGCTGCATGTGCTCCTTCTGGGAGGGAGCATTCTGGCTGTGCACAAGGTGACCGATTCCTATAATTGGGGAATCTTCTGTTATCTTGTGTTACAGATGGCCGTTATGGACGGAGTGTTTGTTCTGCTGACGCGGCAGGTGCGCATCCTGCAGACGGGAGGAAAAAGGGGACGCCGGGCGGCTTTCGAAACCGTCCTCTGGCTTTGCCTCTGCCCGGTGATCACCATGTTCGTCCTGTGCAGCTGCAAGGATGGGCTGTTCGCGGCAGCTTTGGTTTCGATGACGATTTTCCTTCGCAGGATGGTGGGACAAGTCGGGGCAAAATCCCATGTGGAACGGGGAGATCTGCTGGGATTTGTGATGTCTGCGGTGCTGATGATGCTGCTGCGCAACAACGGAGTGTATGCGTATGCGGCAGGTCTTATGGCAGCGGCAGCGGCGGCACTTGTTCGAACGGGAATTTTCAGGAGGCGGAGAACGGGAATCCTCGGCGCAGCTGTGAGGCGGATGCTGGCGCTGCTTTTGCCGCTTCTTCTGTATGCGCTGTTCTCGCAGGGGCTGATTCGGGTGACGAACGCTGCAGATGCAGAGAGTCAGGAGATTTTGACAGTGCCGATCATGCAGCTGGCGAGAGTCTGGAACTCCGACAGGAATTCCTTTGGAAAAGAGGAAGAGGATCTGATGCTGCAGCTGATGGGTGCGGAAGAGGGAGAATCGGAGAATTCGGCATCCTGCGGCTGGGATCTTTACAATCCGGTATTGTCCGACCAGGTCAAACTGCATTTTTCCAGCAGCTTCTATCGGGAACACCGCAGTGCCTTCTGGAAGCTGTGGTTTTCGAAGGGACTGCAGCACCCTGTGAGTTATCTCAACGCATGGCTCATGACGAGCTACGGCTTCTGGACGCCGGGGGCTGTCGTGGACTGTTATGAGGGGAATACCGTATATACCTTCACATACGGGGCAAGTTCGTATTTTGGCTATGAGACGGAGCTCCCCGGCGTAAGGGAGAGCAAGCTGCCGGTTCTGGATTCGTGGTACCGTTACCTGTCCCTGGATTCGGCAGCACAGCGCAGTCTGCTGCCGGGGCTGATCCTGTCCCCCGGAGTGATGGCGTGGACGTGGGCGTTCTTTCTTCTCACAATGCTCAGAGACCGGAGAATGCGGGAGATGTCAGCCTATCTGCCGATTTTCTTTGTGTGGCTGACCGTGCTGCTGGGACCGTGCACATTACCACGCTATGTTGTATACTTATGGATTGGAATACCGCTGATTGCGGCGGATGCATGTAGGTAAAATTGTGATGCAGCGTCCGGCTGCAGGAATGGAATGATCCGGCAGCAGACATGACAGGCATGGTGCAGCCGGACTGAGGTTAGTATGTCTCAATCGACGAATAAAACGACACCTTCCGAGAACGGGTTCAATTATGCAAAGTTCTGGCGGCGTGCGATTTTGATCATATACGATGTCATGAGCGTGATCCTCTCGAGCTATCTGGCTCTTCTGGTGCGCTATGAATTTCAGCGTGCAGCCATCCCGGATTATTTTTATCTGCCGGTGGTGGAGGCACTGCCGATTACGGTGGCGGTGACGCTGGTTCTGTTCTACGTGTTCCGCCTGTACGATTCCCTTTGGGCATTTGCCGGGGAAACAGAGCTGCAGAATCTCGTGTTTGCCAACGCAGTGGGTGCCCTTCTGAATGTAGGCATTCTTCATCTGAACCGCCATGAGGTTCAGGCCGTCCCGAAGAGTTATTACTTCCTGTACATGTTCTTCATGATCTCCTTCTGCTTTGTCAGCCGTTTTTCCTATCGGTTTCTGAGAGGAGTCAAGCATAAAAACGCCAACCGCAGCAATGCAACCAACGTAATGGTTGTGGGAGCAGGAGAGGCCGGCAACATCATCGTAAAAGAGATTCTGAATTCCCATTATTCGACGATGAACCTGAAGTGCCTCATCGATGATTCAGAGGACAAATGGGGCAAATATGTTCAGGGCGTCAAAGTGGTGGGCGGACGGAATCAGATTGCGGAGGCAGTCGACACGTATGCCATTGATGAGATCATCATTGCCATCCCGTCTCTGTCCAGAGCGCAGCTCAAGGGGATTCTGGACATCTGCAAGGAAACGAAATGCAAGATGCGGACGCTTCCCGGAATCTACCAGCTGGTGAACGGAGAGGTCAGTGTCTCCAAGCTGCATGATGTAGAGGTGGAGGATCTTCTGGGACGAGATCCTGTCCGCGTGGACATCGATTCCATCATCGGATATGTACAGGGAAAGGTGGTCTGCGTTACCGGCGGGGGCGGCTCCATCGGTTCGGAACTGTGCCGGCAGATTGCCGCACACAAGCCTGAAAAGCTGATCATCATTGATATCTATGAGAACAGCGCCTATGATGTTCAGCAGGAATTGAAGATTCAGTATCCGGATTTGGATCTCACGGTCCTGATTGCATCTGTCCGCAACGTACAGAGAATCAACTGGATTTTTGAAAAGTATCGCCCGGACATTGTTTACCATGCGGCGGCGCACAAGCATGTGCCGCTCATGGAGGTAAGTCCATGTGAGGCCATCAAGAACAATGTCTACGGAACCTTCAATACTGCCATGGCGGCAGCAACCTGCGGAACAGAGCGCTTTGTCATGATTTCCACGGACAAGGCGGTGAATCCCACGAACATCATGGGAGCCTCCAAGCGGATCTGTGAAATGATCATTCAGGTGTTCAACCGCCATTATGACTGCAATTTTGTGGCGGTGCGCTTCGGCAATGTCCTTGGATCCAACGGGAGCGTGATCCCCTTGTTCAAGCGGCAGATTGCGGCGGGGGGACCGGTGACCGTCACGGATCCTAACATCATCCGTTATTTCATGACCATTCCGGAGGCAGTGTCTCTTGTGCTGCAGGCGGGAGCGTATGCAAAGGGCGGAGAGATCTTCATTCTGGACATGGGAGAACCGGTGCGGATTCTGGATCTCGCCGAGAATCTGATCAAGCTTTCAGGATACAAGGTCGGTGAGGATATCAAGATCGAATTTACGGGACTTCGTCCCGGTGAGAAGCTGTATGAAGAAATGCTGATGAACGAAGAGGGCATGAGGGACACGGCCAACCGCCAGATTCACATCGGAAAGCCTCTGGAAATCGATGAGGACGTGTTCTTCGGCCAGCTGCAGAGATTGAAGGAGGCAGCTTATGAAGAATCCCCTGCGATCCGTGAGATGGTGAGGGAGATTGTTCCGACCTACCGCAAGAATACAGAGGTGAACCGCGAGAGGATCAACGAAGAACTGGAGAAACATCAAAAGCGTGCGGTGGGAGAAGGTGAGCAGCACCAGGCGGAGACGATCCGGACAGAGCGATGAAAACGCCGCAGCAGGGCGTTTTTAGAGTTCGGTACAGTGACCTGATGAGAGAATCAGGAAAATCAGCGGCAGATCAGGAAAGCTGATGCCGGCAGGAGGTTGCAATGAACAAGAAAATCTATCTGTCCAGTCCGACCATGCATGGGGACGAACAGCAATTCGTGCAGGAGGCCTTTGATTCCAATTGGGTGGCTCCGCTTGGGCCGAACGTAGACGGCTTTGAGAAGGAAGTGGCGGAGTATATCGGCGTGCCGCATGCGGCCGCCCTCTCTGCCGGCACGGCAGCCATTCATCTGGCGGTACGCCTTCTGGGAATTGAGCCGGGGGACGTGGTGTTCTGTACGTCCATGACCTTTGCGGCGACCTGCAATCCGGTGGCGTATGAAAAAGGAAAGCTGGTATTCATTGATTCCGAAAAGGATACCTGGAACATGTCTCCTGCAGCTCTTCGGAGGGCCTTTGACAGGTATCCGAAGGTCAAGGCGGTGATCTGCGCAGATCTTTACGGAACGCCTGCAAAGCTGGATGAGATTGCTGCGATCTGTCGGGAACACGAAACGCCGCTCATCGAAGATGCAGCGGAAGCTCTTGGCAGCAGCTGGAAGGGAAGGATGTGCGGATCATACGGGAAATTCGGCGTGCTTTCCTTCAACGGCAATAAGATCATCACTACATCGGGAGGCGGCATGCTGGTCTCAGAGGATGAGGAAGCCGTCCGTCATGCAAGATTCCTTGCCACGCAGGCGCGGGAACCGGCACCCTATTATCTGCACCGGGAGATTGGATATAACTATCGGATGAGCAATCTGCTGGCCGGTGTCGGCCGCGGTCAGATGCGGCACCTTGCGGAGCATATTGCGCAGAAGCAGGCAATTTACCGCAGCTATCAGGAGGCATTTGCGGATATTGATGTCATTGAAATGAATCCCCTGGGGGGAGAGGACGCTGTCTGCAACAACTGGCTCTCCTGCATCACATTGAAGAGCGGCTCGAAGGTTCGTCCGATGGATATTTTCGATGCGCTGCAGAAGGAAAACATCGATTCCCGCCCGATCTGGAATCCGATGAACAACCAGCCCGTTTATGCCGGATGTGATTTTATACCGGATCCGGAGGGTGAGGAGAACGAAAAGGGTTCCGTGTGCATGGATATTTTCGACAGGGGACTGTGTCTTCCTTCCGACAACAAGAATACGCCGGAGGATATGGAGCGGATTATATCCATCATCCGTGGGCTGTTCTGATCGGACAGGAACAGGGATTGCTATGATTTATCGAAACGTGGTGAAACGAATTCTGGATTTTATACTGGCCTTGATCGGACTCATTGTGTTGAGTCCGGTCTTTGTTGTTCTGATCATTCTGGTTCGCTGCAGGTTGGGAAGTCCGGTGTTTTTTCATCAGGAGAGACCCGGCCGCGGGCAGAGAATTTTTGGATTAATTAAGTTTCGAACCATGACTCAGGAGTGTGGCGCAGACGGGAAGCTCCTGCCGGACGCGGTTCGTCTGACAGACTTCGGCAAATTCCTGCGCAAAACGAGTCTGGACGAATTGCCGGAGCTGATCAATATCCTGAAGGGGGACATGAGCTTCATCGGACCGAGACCCCTGCTGGTTTCCTATCTTCCCTACTATACGAAAAGAGAGCAGCTGCGGCACACCGTGCGGCCGGGACTGACAGGGCTTGCACAGGCGAGCGGACGCAATATGCTGGATTGGGACAGACGCATGGACAAGGACGTGGAGTATGTGGAGAATCTGACGCTTGGCATGGATCTTCGCGTCATCAGGATGACCGTGCGCACGGTTCTGGGACATTCCGATCAGGTCGCAGAGGATACCAATGCGGCAGAGGGGAATTTTGCACAGATTCGGGCAGAGCGTCTGGAAAAAACCGGGCGTCTGCGGCCGGATGAGGCAGAGTAAGAGGTCGGCAGCGGGGAAGACATTCGATG
>CAVAJA010000255.1:0-2652 GCA_963588615.1 Lachnospiraceae bacterium
TCTGGAAACCGTCGTGGTGTTCGGCAACCGGAACGACATACCGAGCACCGGCATTGGCAAAAATTTCGGCCCAGGAATCCGGATCAAAGTGCTCTGCTGTAAACATGGGGATAAAATCCTTATAACCAAAATCCCTCTGAGGGCCGTAGGTTTTGACATGATGTTCGAATTCGGGACTCCCCTGCACATACATATTGCGGGAATACCACTCATTGCCGAAGGCAGGAACACTGAATAATCCCCAATGAATGAAGATGCCGAATTTAGCATCTTCAAACCAGCGGGGAATCCGGTATGAGGAAAGGGAATCCCAGTTGTCCTTATAGAAGCCATTTTCAATGACGTGTCTGATGTGATAGCAGTAGATGTCTTTATTCGTGTTAGCAAAATTCATAAGCCCCTCCTTATCACCGTATTCACATGCAAAGCTTCGATGTGTGAAGCAGATGTGGATCCTGTGCGTACAGAATCCGATGTGTGAAGCAACTGTCTGTTCATTGAGAATGAGACAGGACAGCCGAATGCTTATGTAAAAAAGAGCAGAACCAAGATTACGAAAACGTTTAAGTACCAAAAACATTATATCCAGAAATCGGAAGAATATGCAACAACATATATCGAAAAAGCAAAGATATTTGTGGATTCGTCAGAAGATAAAGCGCAAACCCGAGAATGGGTCTTGGGAATTGTTGGATTTTTTTGACGAATTCATAAATAAAAGGTGAATTTGTACATTGTTTGAAGTACCTAAAAGAGATATCATAGAAGGAAAAGAATTGTTATTTTATTCACAATCAACAAGGAGAAAAGACATGTGTGATACTAATCTTACCAATGCAGTACTCTGCGAGGAAAAGGGCCCAATCACCGACGAGCTTCTCACCAAGATGAATGCCTATTGGCGTGCGGCCAACTATTTGTCGGCCTGCCAGCTGTATCTGTTGGATAATCCGCTTCTGAAGAAGCCTTTGACAGCAGATATGGTCAAGAAAAAGATTGTGGGACACTGGGGGACGGTTCCAGGACAGAACTTTGTTTTTGTACATTTGAACCGTGTGATTAAACGTTATGATCTGGATCTGATCCTGCTGTCCGGTCCTGGACATGGTGGAAACTTCTACATCGCAAACGATTACCTTGACGGATCCTACAGTGAGATTTATCCGAACATTTCTGAAGATGAGGCCGGGATGCAAAAGCTGTTCAAGCAGTTCTCCTTCCCGGGCGGAGTTCCTTCCCATTGCGCGCCGGAGACGCCGGGATCCATCAATGAAGGAGGCGAGCTTGGCTACTCCATTGCACATGGTTTTGGTGCTGTTTTTGATAATCCGGAGCTGATTGCTGCGGTTACAGTAGGTGACGGTGAGGCGGAGACAGGCCCCCTTGCAACGTCCTGGCAGAGCAATAAATTCCTGAATCCTGTCACGGACGGTGCTGTTCTGCCGATTCTTCATCTGAATGGATACAAGATTGCGAACCCTACGATCTTTGCACGCATGAGTCACGAGGAGATCGTGAATTTCTTCCACGGCTGCGGCTGGGAGCCTTATTTTGTCGAGGGTGACGAGCCGATGGAGATGCACCGCAAGATGGCAGAGACCATGGATGCGGTGATCGAGAAAATCAAAGGGATTCAGAAAAATGCAAGGGAGAACGGCGATACGACGCGTCCGGTATGGCCGATGATTGTTCTGCGGACTCCGAAGGGCTGGACCGGCCCGAAGGTAGTGGACGGGAATCGCATCGAGGGCAATTATCTGGCACATCAGGTTCCGATCATGATGGACAAGCCGGAGCATCTGCAGATGCTCTCCGACTGGCTGCACAGCTACAAGCCGGAGGAACTCTTCACCGAGGACGGCAGGCTGATTCCGGAACTGAAGGCTCTGGCACCGACAGGGGACGCGCGAATCGGCGCCAACCCGCACGGCAACGGAGGAAAGCTCCTCCGGGACCTTCGCATGCCTGATTTCCGCGAGTATGCCTTTGACATAGGAGAAGGACACGGAAGCAGGGACGGCCAGGATATGACCGAAGTGGGCAAGTTCGTCCGCGATGTGTTCAAGCTGAACGAGGAGTCCAAAAATTTCCGTATTTTCGGACCGGATGAAACCAACTCAAACCGTCTGAATGCCGTGTTCGAGGTGGAGAACAGAGACTGGAACGCAGAGCACAGGGATACAGATGACAACCTTTCGCCGTACGGACGTGTCATGGATTCCATGCTGTCGGAGCATATGTGCGAGGGCTGGCTGGAGGGCTATCTTCTGACGGGACGCCATGGCTTTTTTGCAACGTATGAGTCATTTGCGAGGATCATTGACTCCATGGCAGCACAGCATGCAAAATGGCTGAAGGTGTGCAATCAGCTGCATTGGCGCGAAGAGATTGCGTCTCTGAATCTGATCATGTGCTCCACGGTATGGCAGCAGGATCACAACGGCTTTACTCATCAGGATCCCGGCTTCCTTGATCACATTGCCAATAAAAAAGCAGATGTGGTGCGCATGTATCTGCCGCCGGACTCCAACTGCCTGCTGTCCACGATGGACCACTGTCTGCGTTCCAAGAATTATGTGAACGTTATTGTGGCATCGAAACATCCTCGTCCGCAGTGGCTGTCGATGCCGGAAGCGGTAAAACACTGCACGC
>CAVAJA010000256.1:0-5367 GCA_963588615.1 Lachnospiraceae bacterium
TTCATACATATTATAAGGCCTTCTACAAAAAAAACATTGCGGTAGATTTTGTCATGAATACCGATGAACTGGACACCTATAAGGTTCTGGTGGCACCCATGCTGTACATGCTCAAGTCCGGGGTGGGGGAGAAAATCAATCGGTTTGTGAAGAACGGCGGAACCTTGATCGCAACCTATATGACCGGATATGCGGACGAAAATGATCGATGCATTCTGGGTGCTTATCCCGGACCGCTTCGCAAGTCGCTGGGACTTTGGGTTGAGGAAACGGATGCCATGCGGCCGGAGGAGCACAACAGCATTCATACACTTGCAGCACCGGAGCAGCATTATGAGTGCGGATTTTTGTGTGACCTTGTACGGCTTGAAGAGGCGAAGCCCGTTGCGGTGTACGACAGTGACTTCTACCAGAATCTTCCTGCGGTAACGGTGAACAGCTATGGCGCGGGAAAGGGATATTATCTTGCATCAAGAATACAGCAGGAATATTTAGAAGATTTGATGGAGGATATTCTTGCGGAAAATGGAATCAGGCCGGAATTTTCATGGAAAGGGGAAGTGGAGATCACATCACGTGAAAAGGATGGAAGAAAGACCTGGTTTGTGATCAATCACGATCAGAAGGAGAGTGAGATCGACCTCGGAGAGAGTTGTTATACAAACCTTCTGAATGGAGAAACCTGCACCGGAATCAGGACACTTGCCGCCTATGACGTGCTGGTGCTTGCCTTGCAGGAGCCATAAGATTGCTGTGTTTCCTGAAAAATCTGTTCGGATCGTACCGACTTCCAACAATTTATATGCAGCATCCAAAGAGGGGGATATGCGATGAATTCTGGAGATGAACCGAAAAAGAAATCCGTAGTTGATCAGATCATGAACGGCATTATAGATGCCATCATTGAAGGAAAGCTGTCGCCGGGAGACAAACTGCCGACGGAGCCGGAACTGGCGGCACTCTACGAGGCGGGGCGGAATTCTGTCCGTGAAGCAATCAAAAAGCTGGAAGCTTACGGCGTTGTTTATATCAAGAGGGCGGACGGCACCTTTATCAGTGAGAATTACAATCAGAAAATGCTCGACCCCATGCTCTACAGCATCATTCTGCAGAAAAACAGCTGGAGAGATTTCGTGGAACTGAGATCGGTAATCGATATAGGAACACTGGAGGTCATTATTGATGGAGCCAAACCGGGAGACTCCTACAGGGATCTGCATCGGATTCTGCTGCGGATGGAGACAGAGTTTTTCGAGGACACACCTTCCGTTGAGAAAATTATGATGTACGACACGGAATTCCACAGTGCCATTGCCCGGAGAGCAAACAATCCGCAGCTGGTGACGATTACGGATTATATCACCAGATTGACCCTTCCTTCCCGAAAAAGAACGGTCGGGGAGATTATGGAGAGCGGGAAGGAAAAGGAATTCGTTGCCCTGCATCGGCAGATGTTGGAAATCATCGAGAACAGGGAACGGGATAAGATTGTGAAAACCGTTCAGGATCATTATGTCTATTGGAGATAGCTGCATCTCGTCTTAAAAAGACGCGGAGTGATGGCTATTGAAATTACAGATTGGGAGGTCAAGATGAAATTAGGAATTGTTTACACGAGCACAACACCGGAACTGATCGAGTGCGTCAATGAGGAAATTCACAGGAATCTCGGAAATGCACCTGAGATTATGAATTATCAGGATCCTTCGATTCTGGCTGAAGTGAGAGAAAACGGATACGTTACGGCAGCGCCGGCGGCCCGTCTTGTCGGAATGTATATGCAGGCGGTGTCAGATGGAGCAGATGCAATTCTCAACTGCTGCTCGTCGGTCGGCGAGGTGGCAGATGCGGCGCAGGATATCGGCAGATACACAGGAATTCCGATTGTGCGCATTGATGAGGAGATGTGCAGGGAGGCGGTGCGCCTCGGCAGCAGAATCGCGGTGCTGGCAACGCTCCCGACGACCCTGACCCCTACGAAAAATACGATTCTCCGCGTAGCAAGGGAAATGAACCGCAAGGTGGAGCTGGCAGACGGCCTGGTGGATGCGTTCGGCGCCGATCAGGACAGATTTAAGGAGCTCCTGTGTGAAAAAGCAAAGGAACTGTCCGAAAGGGCAGATGTGATCCTTCTTTGCCAGGGATCCATGGCCTATGCGGAGGAGAGCATTCATGAGGCAGTCGGACTGCCGGTTCTGTCGAGCCCGCGCTTTGGCGCAAGGGCGCTGGCAGATGCGCTGAAGGCAAAGGGAATCGAGAACTGAAGATCAGGACAGAAGATGCAAGGTGATGTTTATTACAGGAGGTTGCGATTGTGTTGACAGATACCAGAAAATCACCCAATGCCAAGGTAAGCCCGCTGGACGGCATGAAAGTAAGGTGGACAGGCGGCCTGTGGAAGGAGCGCTTCGATACCTGCGCGGAGGCAACGGTGCCGCAGCTGCAGCATATGTTCGACAGCAAGGACATCAGCCACGTGGTGGAGAATTTCAAAATCTGTGCGGGGGATGCAGAGGGGGAATTTGACGGCACGGTTTTCGGCGACGGTGATTTCTATAAATGGCTGGAGGCGGCGATCTGCACGGCCTATAAAAAGGACAACAAGGAGCTGCAGCAGCAGATCGAGGATTATATTGACCTGATCGCAAGAGCACAGCAGCCGGACGGATATCTTTCGACGAAGCAGATCATTGGGGAGCGCAGCGGAAACGGTGTTTCCCGCATGGGCGATATCAATGATTTTGAAGTATACAACTTCGGTCACATGTTCACTGCAGCCTGCGTGCATAAGCGTGCCACGGGCAGAGACAATTTCATTCGGATTGCGGCGAGAACGGCGGATTATCTGGAACACCTCTACGATGAGGCGGAACGGACCGGTGAGATTCAGACAGCGGTATGCCCTTCTCATTATATGGGGCTTGTGGAGATGTACCGCACAACAGGTGACAGAAGATATCTTACGCTGGCAAAGAGGGCAGTTGCCCTTCGCGACAGCGTAAAAAACGGTCTGGATGACAACCAGGACCGTATTCCTTTGAAGCAGCATGACAAGATCATTGGACATGCCGTTCGCGCAAATTACCTCTATGCCGGCGTGGCAGATCTGTGCATGGAGGAAAATGACGAAGAGTACAGGGCCGTACTCGATAAGGTCTGGAGAAGTCTGATTGACAAGAAAATTTATATTACCGGCGGATGCGGTGCTCTGTACAACGGTGCGTCGCCGTACGGCAATTTCTTCGTGCATCAGATCGTGCATCAGGCCTATGGCTATGAATATCAGCTGCCCAATATTACGGCATACAATGAGACCTGTGCCTCACTGGGAGGCGTGTTCTGGGCGTACCGGATGTTCCAGTTGGATCCAAAGGCGGAATATTTTGATGTGCTCGAGCGCATGATGCTCAATACCAATCTGGCGGCCTTAAGTCTGGACGGAAAGCGGTTTTTCTACGAAAACATGCTCCGCAGAACGAGAAAGCTGGATTATAAAATGATCTGGCCGCTCAAGAGAAGCGAATATATTCTCAGCTACTGCTGCCCGCCGAATCTTGCCAGAACCATTGCACAGTCAACGGAATATGCTTACATGCTGTCCGAAGACAGTGTCTGGACCGGCATGTACGGCGCCAGTGAGGCAGAGGTTGAGCTGGAGAACGGTGCTGCCTTCACCTTGGTGCAGGAGACCGCCTATCCCTTTGACGGACGGATTCACTTTACAGCAAAGGACATTCGGGAGGATCGTCCGGTGCATCTGAAGCTGCGCATTCCAGCATGGGCAAGAGAGGGCTCCGTTGCGGCATCCGGGCAGAGCAGGGAACTGTCGAAGGATGACAGCGGCACCTACATTGACCTGTCCTTTGAGAGCATAAAGGATCTGGATGCGGTGCTGAATCTGGATATGAAGGTGCGCTACACCGTCGCCAACAATATGGTAGAGGAAAACGTTGGGCAGGCGGCCGTGGAGCGCGGACCGATGATTTACTGCTGCGAGAGCGTGGACGCAGAGGTTCAGACGCTGGATGATGTTTATCTGGATCTGGAGACTCCTGTCACGCCCGTTGAAATGGAGATTGAAGGCAGGACGATCACGGCGCTGGAAGCAGAGGAATACGCGATTGACCGAAATGGTTATGACCGGGAAGCACTGTATCAGCCGCTGGAGTATCACGGCATGACAAGGAAAAAGCTGCGATTGATCCCCTATTACGCGTGGGATAACAGAGAATACGGAGAGATGCGGATCTGGTTTCCGATCTGCTATCATGCGTGAATCGATTCGGCAAATGCGTGAACTGCCGCAGTCAATCGAAGGAGATCGGGTGGAAAGTGTTTCCTGCTGCCGCAGATTGCGGCAGCAGGAAGGGACCGCATTTGCAGCATAGAAAGGGGAGAAGATGTCTGAGGTAAAGGAAGGGAAGAGCATTCCCTTTGAAATCATTGCAGAGAGAACCGCCACCGATGAAAAAAAAGCGGAAGCGCTTCTTGAAAAAGCCATAGAGGGCTTTTCAAGGAAAATCGTGGTGCTGGATGATGATCCGACCGGTGTACAGACCGTACATGACGTATCTGTTTACACGGATTGGGAACTGGATACCCTGCGCAGCGGATTTGCAGAGGAAGAGTCGATGTTCTTCGTATTGACGAATTCCAGAAGCTTTTCTGAGGAGAAGACCCGGAAGGTGCATCGGCAGATTGCGGACAATATCAGCAAGGCTGCAGCCGAGGCGGGGAAGAATTTCATGATCATCTCGAGAGGTGATTCGACTCTTCGCGGGCATTTTCCTCTGGAGACACAGGTGCTGGCGGATACACTGGAGGAGGAAACGGGAATATCCATTGACGGAGAGATCCTTTGTCCCTTTTTCCCGGAGGGCGGCCGCTATACGATGGATAACATTCACTATGTAAAGGATGGGAATCGCCTGATCCCGGCCGGAATGACCGAGTTTGCAAAGGATAAAACCTTCGGCTATCGGTCGTCGGATCTGTGTGCCTATGTGGAGGAGAAAACACACGGTGCATACGCGGCGAAGGACTGCATCACAATTGCACTGGAGGAGTGCCGTGCGCTGGATGTAGATGGAATTCTTCACAAGCTGATGGCTGCACAGAATCGCACGAAGATCATTGTCAATGCGGTGTGCTATGCGGATCTGAAGGTTTTCGCTGCTGCCCTTGTGCTGGCGATGAAGGAAGGAAAGCAGTTCCTCGCAAGGAGTGCGGCAGCTCTTCCCAAGGTTCTGGGAAGGGTGAGCGATCAGCCTCTGCTGAGCAGAGAACAACTGACGGGGGAGGAGACCAACGGCGGCATCGTGCTGGTTGGATCTCATGTAAAGAAGACCACGGATCAGCTGGATGCGC
>CAVAJA010000257.1:0-8002 GCA_963588615.1 Lachnospiraceae bacterium
AGTCATGTGCCAGATCCTCCGCAGAGGGCGCCTTGAAGGCGGCTTCATAGACACCGTGCGGACTCAGGCACTGCAGCACGGAGCGGATGGTTCCGTCCTTTCCCGCGGCATCCATCGCCTGGAACAGGAAAATGGCCCCTTCCTTTTTCGCGGCATACAGCTTTTGCTGCAGCTCGTCCATGCGGGCATTGTTCTCCGCCATCCGCTGCATTGCCACTTCCTTGCTCACGCACAGACTGGTCTCGTTCGTGGAAGCCTTCGCAATCTCAAAATCCCTGGATCCGTCATAGCAATACTGCGACAGAAGCTTCCTGCGCTCCTTCTTGCTCAGAGAAGTTCCCTTCTTTATTGCATGTTCGGACGGATTCCCCACATTTTTTTTCATTTCTCTGCTGCCCTCACTAGGATTCTTCATATTTTTCCCCTTCTCCTCCAAATTTTCTCCTGCACACTCCGCAGCCGCATTCTGTCAGCATTCGCGCGAAACATCGGCAGCAGACAGGATTGCCTCTGCAATTCGTCCCGCCCCTTTTCCATCGGTGCACTGATGCATTCGCCGTGCCTCCGTGCAGCGAACAGCGTATCCTGACGGATCCCTGTGCTCCTCCACCCAGCGAAGAATCTGTTCCGTCTTCGGTTCAATTCCCCTGCTCATTCGGATATCCCCCAGGTAGCTGACCGCCCCTGCCCGTTCCATCGCCTTTGCAAAAATCTCCTGATTATCCGCCATGGAATAGCAAAGAGTCGGCACTCCTGCGGCGCAAAGCTCATACAGCGTCGTTCCTGCTGCCGAGACGGCAAGGTCACAGCTCTGCATTGCCTTTGCAGCCTGCAAGATCGGCGGATATCCCGGCGCCATCACCACAGCCTCCAGACCAAGCCCTTTTATCAGCTGCTCCAGCGCCCCTGCCGCTTTGTAGGGATCGGTCCCTCCGGTGGAGATAAAAATGCGTCTTACCTGCTGCCGAACCATCGGTGTGAGGTCTTCGAACTGTGCGCGAAGCGGAGCGTAGGACGGTCCAAGGAGGAATTTTCCGTCCTCTCTCCCTGCACCGATCATCGCTGCCGCAGTGTTCTGCGCTGCAAGCTTCTCTTCGATCTGCTTCTCTGCGTCCGGATCGTAATTCACCACCAGATCTGCAGGAAGATCCGTTCTCATTTCATCATCGATGCACGCAACCGGCACTCCCAGTCCGCGAAGCTCCCCCATCCATGCGGAGCTGACTGCATACGAATCCACGAGAATCAGATCCGGCCGCTCCTTTTCTCTGTCCAGCATATCTTTGAGAAGCGGCAATTCTGCATCCGGATTTCCGTAGGGAAGTTCCAGGACAGCAGCCGGCAGCTCCTCCCAACCCTCGCGATGAAGCTTCTCCATCCGCCGCAGCCACGAAAGGCTCGTCTCATCGGCGAGAATATACTGCACCCCGGCGCCCCGTTTCTTTAACTCAAACGCAATGGACAGCGTGCGCATCAGATGTCCTGAGGCGATCTCTTTGTTGCCGTCGGCACGAATCCATATGTACTTCCTGTTGTCTTGATACAAATCCGTGCGACCTCGCTTTCCCTTCTTTGCTCCGATTCCCACTCTATCGGAAGTCCCCCTCCCTCAGAGGCTCTCCGCGTTCCAGTGAATGGGCCGCCTTTTTCCCCAGAATTTCCTGCATCCTGGCAGGCGGCAGACCATTTCCCGGACGAATGGAACGAATGTTTTCTTTCGTCAGGATCTCTCCCTCTGCGATATTCTTCACAACAAAGAGCGACCTTGCACCGCTGTGCTCTTCCTCCTGAAAGGGAGTGAGGCGGTACTCCGCACTGCCGAGCGCCTTCTCCACCTTCCGGATATCCTGCACCATGGCACGAAACTCCTCCGGCTCCATAGAGAATGCACCGTCCGGGCCGCCGTCGCTGCGCCTTAATGTCATATGCTTCTCCACCATGGCGGCACCAAGCGCTACGGCAGCCACCGGAACGGCAGAACCCATGGTGTGATCCGACAGGCCGCAAAGCGTATGATAGGTATCCGACAGGCCCGGCATCATCCGAAGATTGACATCCTCATAGGGTGTCGGATAGGCCGACACACATTTCAGGAGGATCAGCTGTTCATTTCCCTCCTCCCTGCAGGCTGTCACTGCCGCGGCGATCTCCTCCTCATGCGCCACTCCGGTTGCCAGAATCACCGGCTTCCCGGTTCTCGCACACAGCCGGATCAGTGGAATGTCCGTAATCTCATAAGAGGCAATCTTATAGGCCGGCATCTCCATCTCTTCCATGAAGTCTACCGCTGTGGGATCAAACGGAGAGGAGAAACAATCCATCCCCAGCTTGGCAGCCTCCTCCATGATCCTCGGCTGCCACTCCCACGGGGTGTAGGCCTTCTCATAAAGGCTGTGCAGCGTCTCACCGTCCCAGAGCGTTCCGCCGCTGATGCGAAAATACGGCTTGTCCGAGTCAATGGTGATCGTGTCCGCCGTATAGGTCTGCAGCTTGATGGCATCGGCTCCCGCCTCTGCCGCTGCATGAACGATCTCCAATGCGCGGTGATAATCCTGATTGTGATTGGCAGACATCTCTGCCACGATATAAGTGGGAGCGCCTTCCCCCAGCATCCGCTTTCCGATTTTGATCGGTCCGATCGTTTGTTTTCCGTTCTGTTCTGCCATCTCTTCCATCCTCTGAGATTTCCTTCACCAGTGATTTCCCTGCAGGAATTCCCGGTTCGTCCACGGCTCTCTTGCCGTATAGAAGGTGCCGTCTTTCTGTCTGACATACACTGCAGGATAATAATGAATGAACAGCGGCGTCAGACAAAGGGTGTATCCGCCCGCAAGATCATAGACCACATGATCTCCTCTTTGCAGCTCCGGTTCATCGGAAGCCTCGAACAGGCGATCGTATTCCATACACGTTGATCCGCAGATCATCTGGGAAGACAGAACCCGGCGCCCTGTGCACTGCATGTTCTTTTCCAGGCCGGAATCTGCAGCCTCCTGATACACGAAATGATGCGGGTACCAGCGCCTCGTCACCTGCGGATTGAGGTTCACACGGCTTCCGTCCGTCACCACATACACATGATCCCCGATGTACTTCACGTCCCGAACAGAGGTGACAAAAGTGAAGGAGGAGGACACCATGGAGACGCCCGGCTCCAGAATCAGTGCCGTCTCATTCTTGTCAAAATAGATTCCAAGCCGCTCTGCAATGGCAGGTACGTAATCATTAAAATTCGGTTTTCCCGGAATCCCGCCGTAGAATCCGCCCCCCATATCGATGCAGCGAATGTCCTCCAGATGATATTTTTTCGCGATCTGCACCGCGTAATCCGCCGCTGCCTCATATGCGGCGACAGAGCGTGATTTTGTGGAGGAATGCAGATGAAGCCCCACAATCCTTACCTGCGGCAGAGCCTCCAGACGGCGGATCGCTTCCTGCAGGACGCCGTTTTCCTCACAGTAGCCGAAGCGGCTCCCCTCTGCGTCGGCAGGCACCTCCCCGGGAACCAGCTTTTTAAAGTCTACGTTGACCCGAAGTCCTATGTCCCACACCGGACCGAATGCTGCGTCGTCTTCTGTAGATCCGCAGGCTCCGCTCAAAGCCTCCAGCCATTCCAGTTCCTCCGTGGAATCCAGATTCACAAGACCTCCGTCCCGAAGAACCTTCTCAAAGATCTCTCGCTCCTTGATGGGGCCGTTGTAAATCACCTTCGACGGATCAAAGTCAAGGCGCATCACCAGGTCATATTCCTCGGCAGAAACCACCTCTGCCCACGCTCCCTTTTTCCTGAAATGATTCAGCAGCCAGGGCAATGAATTGGTTTTCACCGAACAGGCATAAATCCCCTTCTCTCCCCAGCATCTTTTCAGGGCGGACTGCAGGAGCGTAATCTCGTCATCCAGCTTTTCTTCATCAATTTCGTAATAAGGAGTTTTCACATCGTCCCTTTCTGCGGTTTTCGGAGCAGACGATATTTCAGCTCCGCCATGGTCCAGTCCTCCGGCGTATCGATGTCCTGTACCTCGCTCTCCCTCAGAATGAGCGGCACCATGTCTTCTACATCCGTTGTCCGGTTCCGGAAAAACGCCTCCGTCCGGCAGGCGTAGAATTGCCCGGCATCATGATACAGCTTTTCCAGATCCTGGGATCTGGCATTTTCATACTCCGGCATCCAGCGCTGAACCGTTCCCGCCTCTCCCACGACAAAGCCTCTCTGCGGAGGATAGGAAAAGCCGACCACCGGCAGCACAGATTCATGCTCTCTCAAAAGAGCCATCGCTTCCGTCAGACGCTCTGCCGTCAGGAAGGGTGCCGTGGGATAAATGCAGCAGAAGCTCTCGTAGTGAGTTTCCATCTTCTCGTAGGTCTCCAATACCTCCGCGATCACCTCATCGGTTGTCGCATAGTCGTTCGACGCCTCCTGTGATCTTCGAAAGGGAACCCTGGCACCGCACCTTTGGGCCAGCTCTGCAATCGCATCGCTGTCCGTAGAAACCATGACCTCATCAAAAACACCGCTCTCCAGAGCCGCCTCGATGGAGTACTGCAGAATCGGTTTTCCACAGAACTCCTTGATATTTTTGCCGGGGATCCGCTTGCTGCCGCCCCTCGCCGTGATCATCGCAAGTCTCAATGTTCTCTCCTATTCGCTGCAATCAACGCAAAATCTGCTGCGAACCGCCTCATCCGCAGTATCCAGTTCTCTGCTGTCCTGCCCCTGCAGAATATAATACCCCCGTCCCATAACCGAGGCGCCGTTCTGCACTTTCCCCAGAACATCCCCGGGCTTTATATTGCACACATACGCCAGTACCTGCGGCAGCCTTCGTATCTCATCTTCCTGCGGCACCTTCGTGACTCTTCCCACCGGCAGGTCATAATAGCGAATGCGAAGCTTCTGCGTCTTGCGGGGACGGAACAATGTCTCTTTCCCGGAGGGCTCCCCATCCGAATTCTCTGCGTTCAGCTCCGGGACAGCAAGCTTCAAAAAATCTTCAACCAATGTCACTCCCGTCGCAAGGGGGGTGAACAGATTGGAGAGGTTATGCCCAGATGGTCTGGCCGACGTCTCGATCACAAAGGGTTCATCCGCTGTCCTGCGAATGATATCCGCATGCACCACGCAGTTTTCAAAACCGATCACCCTTCCCATTTTCTGCATCAGCTGAATGCTGTTCTCATAAAAGGTCGGCTCTTCCTCTCGAAGAATGGACTCATAACCGACACACTGACGATAGGGCGGCGGTGTATTCTGCTTCAGCCTCAGGAGTACCATGCGGAACTCACCGTCCACATAGGCCCCGTCAATTCCGTACTCCTCTCCCTGCACACAGCTTTCCGCAACATAATCCTCGTCGAGGGGGCGCCCCTCTTTGTACAGCCTGTATCGCAGGAGACGCTCCAGCTCCTCTGCACTTTCGCAGATCTCGACGCCGCGGCTTCCGGAGCCGAAGCGCGGCTTTACCACCACAGGATATCTTGTCAGAGCGTACAATGCCAGGTCCGTCCCTTCCGTCTCCCCTCTTCTGTTCCCCGATGAAAGGAGCACCTGCTCCGCATCCCGCAGCCCGGCTCCCGCCATTTCCTCGTGGAAGAGGTATTTGTCCGTGCACAGCCTTGCGGACCTTTCCGACACTCCGGCCAATCCGTAACGATCATTGACCGCTCCGACTGTCGTCAGGCAGTGCCCGATCGGTGCCGGAATCACAACCGCCGGCTGCACCTTGTCCGTAATCGCATAGACCGCATCCAGATCATTGATGTCCACGTGGTGTGCGGCATCTGCCTTCGACATTCCTGCCGCCCCCGCATTGCCGTCCAGTGCATCGATATGCATTCCGAACCGGTGAGCCAGCTCCATGGAAAAGATGGCTTCCTCATTGGCTCCGATGATCACAGCATTCTGGTTCATTTTCATCCTCTCTTGCGATTTTCCTTTTCCTGAATCCTCGCCTCACACAATGCTCCCCCCGCACAGAATCCATTCGCCGTCATAGAACACGGCTGCCTGCCCCGGCGTGATGGCCCGCACCTTTTCATCAAATCTGGCCGTGATCTCCTCTTCGCCGGTTCGCGTAATCGTACATGGAGTAAGCCTTGCGCCATAGCGTATTTTCCCCATGGCTCGCCTGCTCGTGCCGATCGGCAGCTCATCCGGTGCGATGGACATGAAATTCAGGTCTCTGCAAACCAGCTCTGTTCCGAACACGTCCTCACTTTCACCGATGAAAACCGTATTCGTCCCGGCATCGATCCCCGTGACAAAGACCGGATGTCCCATGGCGATGCCAAGGCCCTTTCTCTGTCCTATTGTATAATGGATGATCCCTTTGTGCAGTCCAAGATCCGTCCCGTCCCGATAAAGGAAATGTCCCGGTTTGGGGAGCGGTCTTTTCGCATTGCGTTCCACATATCCGGCATAATCGTCATCTGAGACAAAGCAGATTTCCTCGCTGTCCGGCTTTCCGGCTACCGGAATTCCGGCCTTCTCCGCCAGCTTCCGGATCTCCGACTTATGGTAATCTCCCACCGGCATCAGAGTATGCGCCAGCTGCTCCTGGGTCAGACGATACAGCGCATAGGTCTGATCCTTTGCCGCCGTCACGGAATTGCGCACGGTGTACCGTCCGTCCGGCAGCTGCTCAACTCTTGCATAATGACCGGTGGCGATATACCTGGCCCCGATCTCACGCGCCTTGATTAAAAGCGCCTCCCATTTCACAAAACGATTGCACGCAAGACACGGATTCGGCGTTCTGCCGTTTAAATATTCGTCCACAAAATAGTCAATCACCTTTTCCTGGAAAACATCCCGAAAGTTCATGACATAATACGGAATTCCGAGCACCCCGCACACACGTCTCGCATCCTCCACGGCGCTCTGGCCGCAGCATCCTCCCTCCCGTTCCATCTGAAGGGAACAGGCTGCGTCCCATACCTGCATGGTGACGCCGATCACTTCATATCCCTGTAATTGCAAAAGGTATGCCGCGACAGAGGAATCCACCCCGCCGGACATACCCACGATCACTCGTTCTGCCATTCTGATATCCTTCCCGGCAGGGGACGCTGCCATGTCCTGCCGTCGTCCCCTGTCGTTTACTGTTCACTGTTGTCGGAAGCATCTGCCTCGGCACTCGCATCCTCAGACTGCTCTGCATCCTCGGAGGAATCCGCTTCCTGATCGCTCTCTGTGCTGTCCTCTGACGCAGACTCCGGCTCAATGCGCGTGAAAAACTCATTCTTTACATACGCAGACTGGCCATTGTAAATAATCTCGCTCCATCCGTCGGCCAGTTCCTCCACCAGCTGGAAGCGGTCTCCCTTGGAGGCCGATCCGATCCTGGTTCCGTCTGCGGAAGCGGACTTCCGAATGTTGACCTCATCCGTGTTTGCCTCCAGGTATACCGTGTTCTCATCTGTTTTGCTGCGGTTCTCATTCAGAGCCGCCAGCTGCTGTCCCACCGAGATATCGATGGTCGATGCAATCTGATCCAGATAATCCGACAGCTCCGCATCACTTGACAGAAGATCGTTGTACTCCGCTGCCGTCTGATTGTTCAGATCCACCACGTCGTCCTGCACAGAAACCGTCTGAATATACTCCGACACGCTTTTGGGCTGCGTGTCATCGTTGTTGATATAAAGAGAGCCGTCATCCCGAGTGCACACGTACATGGTCTGCAGACCGGGCACTTCCCACTCCCTGTCATCCAGCTTCAGCTTTGTGTATACATAGGCGACATAGGAGCCGTCCACCGGCCCTGTCTTTGTATAGACCTTCACAGTTGTATAGCTTTCAATGTAATTGGACAGTTCCTGAACGCGAATCTTCTCTTCATCCGACAGCTCGGAGCTTAAGGATTCAATGGTCTCAATGTCTCCGTCTGCCACCGCCTGATAGTAGCTCTTCAGCAGTGCATTGACATCCTCATAGGCATCCACTTCCAGAGGAATCTGATCCGGCGTAGCCTCGGCCTCAGCCTCGGCAGCCTTCTCCTGC
>CAVAJA010000258.1:0-4498 GCA_963588615.1 Lachnospiraceae bacterium
GTTTCGAGGAGCGGCAGGAGTGATCCTGCAGACGAGTGAAGCAAAGGCCTTTTTCCCAAAAGCCATACAGAAAAAGGCAGTCATTCTTCCGAATGCCATCAATCCGGACTTCGTTCGTCCCAGGTATGAGGGAGAACGCAGAAAGGAAATTGTCAGCGTAGGAAGATTGGATGCCAATAAAAATCAGGCCATGCTGCTGAAGGCTCTGGCAAAGGCCAGAGCAAAGGGAAGAGAGCATCCGGAAATTCTGAATTACAGCGTACATTTTTACGGAGACGGTCCTCTGAGAGAGGCGCTGGAGCAGCTGGCTGCAGAGCTGGGACTTTCGGAGTCGGCTGTATTTCATGGGAACGTGAGTGATGTCCGCAGCCGGATTGAGAAAAGCAGAATCTATGTACTGACCTCAAAGGAGGAGGGCATGCCCAATGCCCTTCTGGAGGCAATGAGCGCCGGACTTGCCTGCATTTCTGCGGATTGTCCGTGCGGAGGACCCAGGGATCTGATTCAGGACGGAAAGAATGGCTTTCTGGTACCGGTGGATGATTCAGATGCGCTTGCAGAACGCCTTCTGGTGCTGGTGGAGAGCGATACTGTTGTTGACCAAATGGGTCAAGAGGCTTCCCGCGTGCAGGAATCCTACAATCTGAAGACTGTAAACGGCAGGTGGGAGACTTATCTGGAGGATATATGCAGTCGGAAGCTGTAGTTTTGGAGTAGTATATGCAGTTTAATTCTCTTTATTTTCTGATCTTCTTCCTGCCGCTTACGCTTGCGGGATATTATGGTCTTGCAGGAAAGGGGCGCAAGAATCTTGCAGATTGGCTGCTGATTCTGGCATCCCTTATTTTCTATGGGGCGGCAGATGTGTGGTACCCTGTAATGCTGTGCATCCTGATCTGCCTGAACTGGGGAATTGCCTCGCGCATACGCAGAAAGTCAGACGGCGGCAGGACGTGGATGATGTTCGGAATTCTTGTGAATGTCGGCTTCCTTGGCTTTTTCAAATATACGAATTTTTTCATCGAGAATCTGAACATTCTCCTGAGGAAGGACTGGCAGGCCGTGAATCTGATTCTGCCGCTTGGCATCAGCTTTATCATCTTCTCACAGATTTCTTTCCTCGTAGACGTGCACAGGGGAACCATTCCAGGAACGGGGGAGCAGGAGGTCTGTTTTCGGGAATATGTGCTGTTCTCTGTTTTTTTTCCAAAGCTGACGCAGGGGCCCATTGCTTCCATGAGAGATTTTCTTCCGGAAATCCGCGCAAAGGGGCGGCAGGTGCTGTCATCAGAGAAGATGGTCACAGGAATTCAGATGTTCACCTGCGGGCTGTTTAAAAAGCTGGTTCTGGCCGATCCTCTGGGGAGTATGGTGACGCAGTACTACAGCAATTTTACCTACCGATCCAATGTGGACAGCTTTGTCGTGATGCTGGCGTACACGTTTCAGATTTATCTGGATTTTTCGGGATACTCGGATATGGCGGTCGGCCTCGCCGCAATGCTGGGAATCCGCCTCCGTCCCAATTTTGACTCTCCTTATAAGGCGGGAACCATTACAGAATTTTGGAGAAGATGGCACATGAGCCTCACCGCATTTTTGCGGGAGTATATTTATTTTCCTCTGGGCGGCAGCAGGAAGGGGAAAATCAGGACGTATCTGAACATTATGGCGGTGTTCCTTATCAGCGGAATCTGGCACGGTGCGAACTGGACCTTTGTTCTGTGGGGACTGTTCCACGGCCTCGCACAGGTGGCGGAGAGACTTTTGGGGAAGTTCTACCAGAGGGTGTGGCTGCCGATTCGCTGGTGTATTACGTTTGGTGCAGTAAATGTTCTGTGGATGCTGTTCCGCAGCAGCTCCATTGCGGAATTTCAGAGATTCTGGTGGCATCTTCGCGTGGACAAGTCCTGGTATTATTCGCAGGATCTGGCCTCCTGTCTTCACGTTCCGGGAATCCGGGCGGTGCTGTCGATTCTGCAGCTGTCGGCTTCCGATCAGGTGACCGGCATCGTGTCAGCTGCCGTTTTCCTTTTGGGATGCCTTGGGTTGTGCCTTGTGCCGCCGAATAATCAGCGGCGAAAATATCGGGCGACGCCATGGACACTGGCGGTGACGGTGGGAATGCTCCTTTGGTGCCTCTTGTCCATGAGCGGGATGTCGACCTTCATTTATAATGATTTTTGATGACCTTTTCAGAAAATTGGATGCTTATGAAACCTAGAAACTGGCTGATCGCATTTGGAATCTGCATATTGACGGCGCTGACGGCCATCGGAGGGCTGGTAATCTATCTGGATCCCTTTTTTCACTATCATGGGCCGGTGGAAGGGTGGTACTATGAGCTCTCTGACCAGAGGAGTCAAAATGATGGAATTACCCGTCATTTTACATATGATGCCATCATTACAGGTACCAGCATGACGGAAAATTTCCGGACGACGGAATTCAATAAAATTTTCGGCACCGAGGACTGCATCAAGCTGCCGTATCCCGGAGCCACCTTTAAGGAGATAAACGACAACTTAAAGGTAGCATTTTCGACAGACAATGAGATCCTCTATGTGCTGCGTCCGCTGGATTACTCCCATCTGGCGGAGGACAAGGATGCGATGCGGGAGGACATGGGAGAATATCCCTCATACCTGTATGACAGCAACCTTCTGAATGATGTGAAATATCTCTTCAATAAAGATGTGCTGCTGTACTACCTTCTGCCGATGCTGCAGAAGCGGCTGCAGGGGAAGGAAGGCAGCATTACCTCTTTTGATGATTACGGGAATTCCCGGCAGGATGCCTGCTCGAGGGAGCTGGCTCTGGAGGGAATTGACAGCTTCGGAACTGCGGCAGAGCAGGTCGGGCTTACGGAGGAGGAAATTCGGACGCTGCGGGAGAATATGGAGCAGAATGTGATTTCTCTTGCAAAGGAGCATCCGGATACCACTTTTCTGTATTATTTTCCGCCGTACTCTGCGGTCTGGTGGGGAAGCCTTAAGGCGGACGGGACGCTGTTACGTCAGGTGCAGGCAGAACAGATTGCTGCAGAGATGATGCTGGAGGAAACCGATAATATTCAGGTATACAGCTTCAATCTGGATGAGACAGAGGTGATTTTCAACCTTGACAATTACAAGGACAGCGGTCATTACAGCTCGGACGTGAATTCGATGATCCTGACATGGATTGCCGAGGGAGTGGGAAGGATCACAGAGGAAAATGAGGAGAGCTTCTACCGCCAGGAAGAGGAATATTATCTGGAATATGATTACAATCAGCTGCTGACTCCGGCAGAGTAATCCGTGCTTGCCAAAGGATGGGCAGGAGTGAGAAGATTCCGTTGATGCCGGCAGCAAAACGGCCGGTGTACGGGGAATGTGCCATCCATACAACAGGATCTACGCATCGGAAAGGAGTCGTAACATGAAAAAAAGAATGTTGGCGTTTGTTTTGGCGGGAATGACGGCGGTGTCTGCTCTGATGATGCCGATGTCGGCAGCGGCTGCAGCAAGCCAGGTTTCCGGGGCAGCGGTGACAACCGTGACGTCGGAACTGACGGGACTGCCGGTGAACTCTGCGCTGGCGTCGCAGCGCCCGGCTGCCGTTATGATTGACAATGACACGAGAGCACTTCCCCACTACGGTCTTGCAGAGGCGGATGTGGTTTATGAAATGATGAATTCCACCGCGAACAACCGTGTGACGCGGCTCATGGCCCTGTATAAGGACTGGCAGGTGGTTAATCAGATCGGCAATATCCGGTCTACCAGACCAACGAACATTCTCCTGGCGTCGGAATGGAATGCCATTCTGATTCATGACGGGGGACCTTTCTACAACGATGCGTATTTCACATCGACAGGAATCAATCATCTTTCCGGGAGTTTTTCCAGGGTCAGAAACGGAAAAGCATCGGAATTTACAGAATATCTGAAGGGAAATGAGCTTGCTGCCAGGGCGGCTTCCGGCGGAATCTCATCGACCTACACCAATCCGTCTGCGCAGCAGCATTGGAATTTTGCAGCGACGGATCTGTCGGCAAAGGGCGGTATTTCTGCCAGTGTCTGCAAGCTGAACTGCTTTAAGCTGACACTTCCGTCGCTGGTCTACAACACGGCATCGGGAACGTATGATTATTATGAAAACGGAAAGATTTCAAAGGACGGCGAGGATGGTCAGACCGTCTCTTTTAAAAATGTGATCCTTCAGGATGTGTCGTTTACGCAGTATGACAGCAACGGATATCTGATCTACAACGTTGTGGGATCTGGAGTTGGTTGGTACCTGACAAACGGAAAGGCAATCCCGATCGTCTGGTTGAAGGCTTCCGAGACCGGCATTACCAGATATTATGATGCAAAGGGCGCCGAGATTACACTGAATCCCGGGAAGACCTACGTTGGAATCTGTCCTTCGGATGATTGGAGCAGCGTCCTGATCGGGTGACACTTCCAGGGGGCGAGTCCTTTTCGCTGCAGCTGCTCACATGCGACATCCTCGG
>CAVAJA010000259.1:0-3661 GCA_963588615.1 Lachnospiraceae bacterium
CGCTGACACCGCTCGATGATGTTTCGTGTACCGATGCGAAAAGAACCGTGCAGCTGACAATCCTATTCCTGATGCTGCTGGCTGTCGGTGTTTACAGGGCGCGTTATAAGGATCAGAAAGCCTTTTTGCTGGTGACCATTCTGGCGTTTGCGGCAGCGCTTCCGTTTCTGTCGGAAACCATTCCGGAGGTGCATGATATTCAATTCCACCTGCAGAGAATCGCAGGCATCGCAGAGGCCATTCGAGACGGTCAGATTCCGCAGAGAATCAACACCATGTTCGCAGGAAACGGCAACATCACGCCGATCATGTATCCGCAGCTTTTGCTGATCCCCTGCGGCATTCTGGTATACAGCGGGACCACCGTATACTATGCATTTCGTGTCGGATGCATTGTGATCACTTTTCTGACCGCATATCTGGGATATGTCGGCGGCAAAGAGCTTTTAGGAGAATCGGAGGGACTCCTTTTTACGGTATTCTGGGTGCTGAATCCTTTCCGGCTGAATGAACTGTTCCTTCGCGGGGCAATCGGAGAGGCGCTCGCACTGGCCTTTGTACCGATGGTTCTGGCGGGAATCTGGAATCTGATCTACCGGAATCCAAGGCGGGGAATGTTCTATCTGACCGTCGGGATGACAGGGGTTCTGTCGAGTCATGTACTGACAACGGTGCTGTGTGCCTTGTTCTGCTGCATGCTGATCGGCATCCGTCTGCTCACGCATCCTGTCACGTTCCTGAAGGACCTGCGAAGGCTGGGCTGGATCGTGCTGACCGGATTGACGGTTCTCATCCTGAACCTGTGGTTTCTCGTTCCGTTCCTGCACTTCAGCGGAATGGACTTCTATGTATCGGGCCAGATCTCGCTGACGGAGCAGACGGGGGTGTATCTGTGGCAGATGTTCATGGATCCGAAGTCGTTCGGCGGGGTGGTGCTCACGGACTCGGCGGCAGGTGAAATGTCGTATACGATCGGGATCGCGACTCTGCTGGCATCCATCGTTTTGTTGTGGATTCTGGTGTGTCAGAATACCGTCAGAGGATTCCAGAGGAAGGTGTGTGCTCTTTTGCTGGTCATGGAGGCGATTGCGGTCTTTCTTAGCTCCAATTGTTTTCCCTGGGAATTTGTATTCGATCATTTCAAGATCATCGAAAAAACACTCGGCAACATGCAGCACACGTGGAGATTTCTCGCCTATGCCGCTTTGTTCGGGTGCATCATCTGCACGAAGGCGATCGTTCATGCCGCACCCGGATGGCGGCGGCAGGTGTTCTGCATCCTGATGCTGCTGACCATTGCTGCAGCGGTGAAAACGTGTACGGAATATTTTGAGAATCCGGTTCATGCGGAAAATAAGTGGAGCTGCATCAAATGGGCATCGCTCGATTACAATCTGAAGGAGTTTGCATACGATAATGACTCCTATGCGGAGATGAAGGAAGTTCTGGAGGAGGGGGACGGCCCGCATGCGGGGGAGAATCTCGTCATCAATGATTACCATGCAGACGGAACGGATTTCTATGTGTCGTTTCATGAAACGGCGTCATCGGAAGATTCGACAGAACAGGATGTTGTTGACGGAATCGGAGCAAGAGAGATCTACCTTCCGGTGAGCTACTATGGACTGTACCGCGCGTATCTGTCCGATGGGACGGAGCTGGAAACATCGATGGCAGACTACTATCAATATACCAGCGTTGTGATTCCGGAGGGTGTCACAGAAGGTGAAATAAGCCTGGCATATGCAGAACCTTTTAGCTTTAAGGTAAGCTTTGGGATCAGTGCGGCAGGCGGAATTCTCTTTGTTGTGCTGTGCGGAGCTGAATTTTTGCGGCAAAGGAAACAGCAGCAGGCATGAAGAACGTGAAAACTGCGGGCAGTTTGTGAAGGGATGCTGGAGAAGATGGAAAAGAATGGAAAACTATTGAAAACAACGCTTGCAGTACATAAGTGTTTGATCAGAGTCATTCTGCTGCTGTGTACGACAGCTCTTACCATCTGCTGCCTTCTGGTTGTCCTGTATCGCAGTTGTATCAATGCAAATACTTTGTCGGAAACGGAAGGCTTAACCTATGCGCACAATGGTCTTCCGCAGGTCATTACGTTTGCGGTTCTGTTCGTGTTATCAGCTGTCTTCTTCCATTTCTGTGTCGGATTATCAAAAAGAGGTACAGCGAAAGCAATTGCTGCGGCTGCGGTTCTGGCTGCTGTT
Organism: Lachnospiraceae bacterium; assembly: GCA_963588615.1. Taxonomy (GTDB): domain Bacteria; phylum Bacillota; class Clostridia; order Lachnospirales; family Lachnospiraceae; genus CAG-791. The sequence continues at coordinate 2,214 of CAVAJA010000259.1, forward strand.
TTGGCAATGCTCTGGAATCGCATGAATCCATATCCTGCGTTTGCGGATCAGCGAAGAATCATGGATGCGGTGGCACAATATGGACAGGGATTGTATTCAGATATCAACAAGGAATATTTTGATCAATGTCATAACCAGATGGGATTCGTTGTACTGATATCGTTTTTATATAGATGTTTCCGGACAGATGTGTATGCTATCGTAGGTGTATGTAATTGGCTGTCTGTGGGCGGAATTGTTGTTGGCACGGCATTGATAAGCCGAGAGTTATTTCATGACCGCAGTGTGATGGTGTTGACGGCATGGCTGACGGCTGTCTTTCTCCCCCTCCTGATCTATTCACACTTCTGCTACGGCACACTGATGTCTCTGTGCTGCATCATTCATGGATTTGTTTGGAGTGCAAAATATTTGAAAACACATGAATTGCGGATGGCAGTGATATCTACGGCGCTATTTTCCTTGGCTTATCTATTATACAGTGGATCCTTGATTGGAATTCTGGCGGCTGCAGTCGTTCTGTTTGCAGATTTGATACCGAATTCCGAGGGTCGATTACGTCGCTGCCCGATCAGAATCGTTGCTTTTCTGATGGTGCTGCTGGTTCCGATTTTGATAGAAAACTTGACAGAAAGAGATTTTTGCAGGAAAACCGAAATATCTGTGGAGGAGGGAATTCCAGCGTCTGCGTATATTGCAATGGGGATTACGAGTAATGATGAAGTCTGTCCCGGTGCGTATGACGGAACGAACATTGCGCTGTATGAACAGGGCGGCAGAAATTCAGACTCTGCCAATCAAAAAGCATGTGAAATGATAAGAGAAGCTTTGCGAGAATTTAAAGAAGGAAGGAGAGACCTGACTTTCTTCCTAAGAAAACTTCGCTATGAATGGACAGATCCATGGTATTCTTCTCTGGTTATGACAACGTATAAATGGTCGGATACAGAAATATCCTCGCCTTTGTTCGGTTGGCTTGTTTCAGAGCAGGTTGTTACAGACGCAGGGGTAATTTTATCAAGCTATCATTTGTTTATTTTCCTGCAGGCGTTCCTGACACATATTGGTATTTGCATAAAATTATGGAACGAGCCGGAAAAATGTAATAAGGGGTTATTATTGATTCCGGTGTACTTTCTGGGTGGCTTTTTATTCTATCTGATGTGGGAGGCAAAGCCGCGTTATTTATTGCCGTATTTTGTGTGTCTCATTCCTTTTGGAGTATATGGCTCGTATCGGTGTTGTATGAAAATTAGCAAGAAGCTGATACATTGATGATTGAAGAATCTATTCGAAATTTACAGATGAAGTGACAGTATGAAGAAGATCAGACAGATACTGAGCAAAGTCAGATGGCGGGAGAGAACCGTTCATTATGGGAAAGAATATCCGGATAAGCAGTTTTACGTGATTCGTCGTCATGCGAATCGGGCGGGGTTGTTCTCCTT
>CAVAJA010000260.1:0-13054 GCA_963588615.1 Lachnospiraceae bacterium
ATAAATGTTGGTATTATGAAACTGCCATTGCAGCAGGAACGGAAAAAATCCATTTCAAAGAACAGGCTGATCAATTACCTTGCGAATAAGAGTATAAAAGTTGATGCAACGCATCAATGATGATATTATCATAGTATGAGGTGGAACACTATGATTTCAGAAGAAGTAAGAGATCTCAGAATTTCCATGGGAATGAATCGCAGGGAATTTTGCGAATACTTTGATATTCCATATCGTACGATGACAGACTGGGAAGCAGGCAAACGCAAGATGCCGGAATATCTTTTAAAGCTGATGGAGTATAAGGCTGAGATTGAGAAGTTGGTTGAAGTAAACTGAAAGCTATTAGAGAGGATGTGATTTTATGGTAACAACAGAATCTATCACAATTCAGATACCGGTGGGGATGTCGAAATATTTGGTGGCTGTGAATCCGGAAGCCGAGCTTACAAGAAATGCACTGCTTTTGTATCCCTATATATTGAATCAAACCATATCTCACGGGCGTGCAGCAGAAATCCTTGGAATCAGAAAGTCGGAGTTGATCGATTTGTATGATAAGCTTGGCTATTCATATCTGGATATGACGATGGATGATCTGGACACGGAATTAAATACCTTCAGAGAACTGAAAAAGAAGGATGCTGCGGTATGATCGTTGTATCTGATACGACTCCGCTGATATCTCTTCTTAAAATCAACAGAATAGATTTGCTGGAAAAGCTATTTGGCAAGGTGCTGATACCGGATGCCGTATTCAGTGAACTAACGGTGGATGAGAGATTTCGGCTGGAAGCGGATCAGATACGCCAGAAGAAATTTATTGTTGTGAAATCGGTGGCGAATTCGGAAGCTGCAAGCTTATTACGGAGAGCAACGGGGCTTGATCAAGGCGAGAGCGAGGCGATTGTTTTAACAGATGAATGGAAAGCAGATCTTCTTTTGATGGATGAGGCAAAAGGGAGAAATGTGTCAGCGCAGATGGGACTTAAAATCATGGGAACAATCGGGATTCTCATTGCCGCATACGAAGAGCAGGAGCTGACAGCGGATGAAGTCAAAGAATGTGTAGACGGACTGCAGCGTGCGGGACGCCATATCGGACAGCGGCATTATCAAATATTGCTGGATAGACTCAGAGACTGAGTTGGCAACAGAATGGCAACAAAAAATCGGATAGCCCAAATTATCCGGGTAATGAAAATAACTGAGATAATTCAAACGAAAAGCCCTATACAAAACTGTTTAAGATTTTCTTCGCATGAGCGAGCTTGAATAAAACAGCAAATCCCTGCAAACCGTGAAATAAGCGGTTTGCAGGGATTTTTTAATGTTCGCCGGGTACAAATTAGGTACAGATTTTTATTCTGCCGGACTCTTATTCAGTGACAGTGCGCAGCTCCAAATCGCTGCCATTGCAGATGTAGATTGTCCCATTGAACTCTCGTATGTTTGTGTTGATTTCATCATACTCTGCCAGGCGGAGCGATAGCAGGCCACCCAGGCGTCAAATTTCTTCCATTCGGGCAGTTTGGAATTCAGAATCGCTCGGCATAAATCATCTGATTTTTCAAGCGTCCCTTTTTGCTTTAACAGATAGACCCTGGACATAACTCTTATGTCCAGAGATGTGAGTCCCTTCAGCAGCGAAAGTTTAGAACCCTTCGCTCGCCTCCTGTAATTTTCCTGTCTTTCGCAGATGAGAGGCCAGCTGGCAGATGCAGATATCCTTTCCATTCAGTCGGTACATGTAGCTTTTATAAATCTTGTTGTCAGACTGCCATATTTTTGACAGCAGAAGAGCAAAAGTGGGGTATAAATCTGGCTTTTCGATCTGTCTTACCATATCTTGCTGCTTTCGATGCAGCAGAGTACGGAGAAAGAGCAGCAGACATATGTAAAAAAGGCGCGCATTAGAAAATAACTGCAGAAAAATCTGTCTTGTCTTTGATCTTGTCCAGAAAATCATTGCTTTGTGTATAGGCTCGCACTGCTTCCTCAAGCTGATCATCAGTAAACTGTGTGCTGAGTGCTTGTAATTCTGACAGATTTATTTTTTTAATGCTGAATGATTGAATGCTGCAAATCGGCAGGTACAAACTATATAGGTAGTTGAGCATGCAGTTATTTGCATTGGAGTGTTGACACGAGATTCAATTTTGAAATATGTTATGAAATATTGCCAGCAAAGCAGAGAAGGGCTGCCTATATGGCGAGAAAGGAGAAAATATGATGAGCGATTTGCAGGAACTGACCAATGAACTTATGTTGGATCCTGAATTTAAGAAGGAATATGGGGCACTTCAGCCTGAGAGGGATATTACAATGTCTCTGATTCAAGCGAGAAAGGAAGCAGGGCTGACGCAGGCAGAGCTGTCCAAGAAAACTGGTATTAGTCAGGCGGATATCAGCAGATTGGAAAATGGAACTCGCAACCCGAGTCTTGCATTATTAAATCGAATTGCAGAAGCGGTAGATGCAACACTCAGGATAGAATTTATTTCCAATAAGAAGGTTGTTAGATAAGTGCGGGTGATAACAATTTGATAACAGCAGTCCGTACGCTGCAGGGCAGCGCTGACATCAGCAATGAAATTGTACAGGATAATCGTACGAGTTCTATGTTGGGATTCGATTGGCACGGGCTTCTGCCCGCGGATAAAGGGAATATCCATGAAGTTGAAGCAATTTGCAAAACAGGAGACCGTTTTATGTATTGCAGTAATTCTGGCATGCGCATCGATGGTTTTTGTAAGGCCGGATGAGCAGTATGCGGCTTACATTGACTGGCGTACGCTGGCTGTTCTATTTTCACTGATGACAGTGATGGCAGGACTCCGGCAGCAGGGGGTATTTGAAAATTTGTGTCAGGCTCTTCTGGCGCGGGTTGGCGGGATGAGTCAGCGGATTCTCGTGCTGGTGGGCCTGTGCTTTTTTGGCAGTATGTTCATCACAAATGATGTTGCGCTGCTGACGTTTGTTCCGTTTACCTTTATTGTGCTGGGAAGAATGGGAGAAAAAATACGGCAGGAGCTGGCAGCTCCGTTGGTCTGTATGCAGACCATTGCCGCCAATCTTGGCAGTATGCTGACGCCGATCGGCAATCCGCAGAACCTGTATCTGTATGGGGAAAGTGATCTGAACCTGATGGAATTTGTCGGACTGATGCTGCCGTATTCTGTACTGTCCCTGCTGATGCTGATGGCATGGGGACTGTTCACAGGACGCAGATGTGATGCGGCAGTCAAAGAAATGTGCGAAGGAGGCAAGGTGCAGCAGCCGAATCGAAGGATCCTTGTGATGGACATCCTGTTGTTTCTTCTGTGTCTTCTGACGGTTATGCGGCTGGTGCCTTACGGAGTGACATTTGCAGCTGTGCTGGCCGCTACGCTTTGCCTGGATCGCGGTGTTCTGAAAAAGGTGGATTATTCATTGCTGATGACCTTCGTTGCCTTTTTCATATTCATCGGAAATCTGGGGCGTATCACGGCTTTCTCACAATGGATTCGGAACATTCTGACCGGGCACGAAGTGCTGGCAGCGGTGCTGGCTTCGCAGGTGACCAGCAATGTTCCTGCAGCCCTTCTCCTTTCGGGATTTACGGATCAGACAGAGAAACTGATCATTGGCACGAATCTCGGCGGGCTCGGCACATTGATTGCATCGATGGCCAGTTTGATCTCTTATCGACAGATCGTACGTGAATTTCCGAAAGCAAAAGGGAGATATTTCAGATTATTTACCGTGTCAAACGTGGTGTTTCTTGCAGCACTGATGGGATTATGGATGCAGATGTGACGGACGGAATGTCCGCACGTCATGCATCCATGCAGAACCCAAACAAACTTAACCGACAATTTTGTACTTTAACAAAGGCTCGATGAGCTTACGCTGATCGGATTTCAGATCACTTTCCATATGGCAGCTGCTGTCCAGAACCATGGTCATTCTGGATGGGCAGTTATATTGGGCCCATTCGATGTTCTCTGTGCTGGGGTTGCCGGTTCTTGCAAAATTCACCCACATATTCTGCACGGTGTCCGCCAATTCAAGATCAATGTTATCGCCGTTATAGATGGTATTGTCGGTATTATTGAACACATAAGCCAGTTCACATGCATGGCACGCTCCCAGCAGCTTATAGGCTGTGGGATAACTCCAGTAGTACAGGTAAGTGTTCCCTCCATTGTCCGCATGACCTTCCGCCATTTTTACTGCCGGAATACGGAAGATCAGTTCGTTGATAAATTCTGTGGCATTCCATACCGCTTCATCTGTCTGAAGATTCATGAAATCATTCGCATACTGTTGATCTGCTTCTGGAAGACAGTCAATAATTTCCTGTACGGTTTCCGGTACTTCTTCTTTATAGATGGAGTATCCATCGGTTGCATCATTCGAATATGCGGTCTCATTGATCCAATATCTGTATTCATCGGAGGTTGTTCCGATCAGGAGGTCAACTTCTTTCGCTTTTCCATCTGCATATTCGTCATACAATTCTTCCGACAAAATAACACCATCCCGCTCGGGATAATCATTCACAGTCATTTTATCCACAATGGACTTTAACTCATCCTCGCTCAGTGTCAGCAATTCGTCCATATTGGTGCAGCCGGACAGTTCCAGCAGCTGCTGTGTCTGTTCCTGACATTCATCCTTGCCAAATGTCAGCGCTACCGATCCGCTTTCTGCGATGACGCGCTGAAACAGTCCTTCTGTACCATCGATCAGCGGAAGAAGAGAAACAGAGCCGCCGCCGGCTGATTCACCGAATATCGTCACATTATCGGGATTTCCGCCAAAGGCTGCGATGTTTTTCTGTATCCATTTCAAGGCACAAATCTGATCCAGCAATCCCAGGTTGCCGCTGGATGCATACGCTTCCCCTCCCGGAACCTCCGAGAAATCGATAAATCCCATCACTCCGAGACGATATTCCACCGTGACCAGAATGACATCATCGTATTTTTTTACAAAATTCGTTCCATCGTACATGCGGTCCGATGTAGCACCCCATCCATAGGAGCCGCCGTGAATGAAGACCATAACCGTCTTGTCCGTCGACGCATTGCTGGTATTTTCCCAAATATTTAAAGTGAGGCAATTTTCACTCTGCCGATAATATGACCCGGTTTCGGATTTCGTTTCAGATTGCAGCGGAGATGCACCGTAGTATTTTGCTTCATACACTCCGTCATCAGAAGCGGCCTCTTCCGGCTCTTTCCACCTGAGTTCTCCGACGGGCGACTTTGCATAGGGGATTCCTTTGAAGGAAACAACATCGCCGTCCTGACTTCCAACAAAGGTTCCGTTGGAACATTTCCTGGCCAGGCTTTTGTTGTAGTCTCCGTCGATTTGCTGGTTTACACCTGCAATTGACTGCATATAGGCTCTGTTTTTCTCTGCTTGTTCATCGGTGATTACACCGGTATCATAGCTGCTCTGCTCGGTTTCACTGATCTCTATGGTATTTTCCTCTGCAGTTTTGACAGTGCTGTCTTCTGCAGCAGAGCTTTTTCCGCATGCGGTTACTGTGCAGAACGCAGCAATTAACAAAATGATGGCTTTGGCTGTTTTCTTTTTCATCGATGCTCCTTTTTGACTACACTTGTTGTATTTTCATACTACAATTGGAGGAACATGGGCTTCAACATTCAATATCTTTTCAATCTGTCGTTTAAACGACGCGTTCCGCGTCAGGTGTAGCAGAAGGAGAATTTATCTATGGCAGATAAGCGATTTTCAAAAACGGATGTAAAACTGAAAGAGGCGCTGGCGACATTACTGCAGCATAAAGAAATCGCAGATATCACGGTAAGGGAATTGGCAGAGGCAGCAGATATAAACAGAGTTACCTTTTACGATCATTATGAAGATATTTATGATATTTACAACAAACTGATAAGAGAAATGGAGGCTCAAACCACGAGCTTTCTGATCTCGGAGGATATTGCTACATATGAGGCTTACTATACGGCTTTGATCCATTATCTTTATGACAATAAGCCGATCTGCAAGATGCTGTTCGGCCGCGAAGAGGTTCCCGATGAACTCGTTGACGAACTCACAGCCGAATGTAAGCGGGATATGGGTGGAGGAATCCTCAATTGACATCGATTCCGAGATGGATATGTACGCACATTTCAGGGTGTGCGGCATCATCGGAGCTTTGAGACGCTGGGTAAAATCAGATTTTGAAATGCCGCCCGAAAAACTGATCCATCTTCTGACGGACATAGATTCCACGATTGACGAGCATATGATAACGAGAAAGACGTTTTCGGATTTGGAATACAGAGCTGGGATGGAAGCGTGTGAAGGCTGCGGCAGACGGTGAAAAACTCCTCTAATTACAAATAGTGTTGTATATTCGAATTGGGTTCTGCGGTATCCTTTATGCATACGAAATCAATGAATCCGGAAAGCAGAGAGAAGCAGGCTGGATCGGATTCGAAAAGGGACATCACAGGAATGAATGGAAGGAGGAACGGAAATGATGCATGAACACGGACATGGACCGGGACCCGGCGGCCCGGGAATGGGCGGTCCTCACGGACCGATGGGAGGACCGCATGGGCCAGGAATGGGCGGCCCTCATGGACCAATGGGTGGTCACAGAATGGGGAGAGATCCCTGGGGGCCGCCTCCGCCGCCGAGAAGAGGAGGCTGCGGGTGCTGCCTGATGCCGTTTGTCATTATGATCGGGCTGATCGCGGCAGTGATCGCAATGATTGTGTAAGGAGCAGCTCGAGCTCACACATTCAGTGTTTTCTGAAAACACCGATGTAAGACAAGGACGCGATGAATATAAGGAGCAGGATGCTCCTTATATTCATGATGACAATACCCGATATTTTTCGGCTGAGCACATCGAAGATGTAAAACCAGAGTATCGAGAGGAATAATATTTTCCCGTACGTGCTCCGTCCAAATTGCAGTGGTTTCTTTCTGCTGCAGAGTAATATTCCGGCGTATGCGACAAACTCTGCTGCGAGCAAAACTGCCATCCCCCTGGCCAGAGTCAGAATATCCAGATATTGGTATCATTCCTGAGAAAAAGCTTCGTTCAGATCATCATGTGTCTTTTGAAAATTACTCAAGTCAATATCCGGCGGATTTGCCTCATGCTGAATGGAATAATACACGTTTCTATCCGAGCTTTTGATTGATATAAAATGATAGAGTACATGGCAGATGACAATGCCGGCAAAAAAAAATGAAGTTAAGATTTCATATAGAAATTCGCATTTGTACTCAAAAAGCGGTATATCACTGAAGATGCGGGTATTGAATGGATAAGATTAAGGGAGGTATGGCATGGAGTTTTCAAATCACGCAGATCCGGAGAAGGTGTGGATGAGCGGAATTTTCGGTCTGGCAGTGGGGGATGCACTGGGATGTCCGGTGCAGTTCCGCACGCGGGAGGAGATGGATGAGAATCCGGTTTCGGACATGACGGGGCACGGAACCTTTGATATGCCGGCGGGGAGCTGGACGGATGACACGAGCCTGGCACTGGCGACCATGGACAGCATCCTGCAGTACAAGCGGCTTGATCTGAGAGCTGTGATGAATTGTTACGCGAAGTGGCTTCTGAAGGGAGAATACACACCCTTTGGAAAATCCTACGACATCGGCCATGGGACAATGGATGCGATCCTGTGTTTTCTGAACAACGGATTTGATGCGGCGTCCTGCGGCGGGGCGGAGGCGAACAACAACGGAAATGGTTCATTGATGCGGATCCTTCCGACCTGCCTGTATCTGCTGGGTACCGGGACAGAGGAGGATGCCGCGATTCATCTGGTGGAGCAGGTTTCGGCATTGACGCATGCACATCCAAGGTCAAAACTGGCATGCGGAATTTATTATAACCTGGTGAAGGCGATTCTGGAAACGGAACCCGGGACGGATGCACCGGGAAGAGAATTCTTTGCAAAGGTCCTGCAGAAGGGTATGGATGAGGCAATGGAGCATTATGCTCAGGATGCGGAATACCGAAAGGAACTGCGGCATTATGAGAGATGCCGCGATCTGGACGCCCTGCAGAGTGTGAAGCGGCAGGATATTCGCAGTTCCGGCTATGTGGTGGATTCGCTGGAGGCGGCACTTTGGTGTGCGGTTACGGCAGAGTCTTATGAGGAGGCAATGCTGCTGTGCATCAATCTGGGGGAGGACACAGACACGATTGCGGCCATCTGCGGCGGTCTGTGCGGATTGTATTATGGATTGGATAATATTCCGGAAAAATGGAGAAAACAGCTGGCACGGAAAATCTATATAAAAGATCTGTGTGAAAAAATGGCAGCGCTGCATTGACAAATATTTTTTAACCCTGCGGTTCGTCAGTAACATTTGAGGTCTAAAAGACGAATATATAAGAGCAGGGCAGTGACGGAGGTGATTTTGATTTATCTGTCAATTTTCGGCCGTGAGTGAACCTGCGGACAGAGAATTCACATGGAAAGCCGACATAAACCAGGCAGAAAAGCGGGGCATGTCGGCATACCGAGAACGATTCATTGTGCAGATTGGCAGACACAAAACAGACATCATAAGGTGAGGGAAAAATGAAAAACAGGAAAGAGATGAGAGTGGATACGACAGCTGATCGGAAAAAGAAGAAGGGGCACGGGCTTCGGCGCTTTCTGACAACAGCAGCCGTGGTGGTGACAGGCTTTGCCATGCTCACATTCTGGGTCGACTCAGATGATGGCACGCAGGCAGAAGCGGCAACCGTGATCGATAACGATGCGGTGAAGGCTGAGATAGGTCATTATGACAACTGCTATATCCTGAATCAGATGGATACAGAGATGCTGGATAATTTTATGGCATTCTATGATGCGGCAGCTAATTTTAAGGATGAAGTTGTTTTCCCTCATCCGATTTCAGATGAAAATGAATACACGACGCTCCTGCTGGCTTATTATTATGAGTGCCCTGAAAACTTTCAGCTGGATGCGGATGGAATTGATCCCTTTCAATACAACAGTGCACCGGGAGCAATTGCCGGGTGTGATCTGACCTATGCAATGGACCGGGATACCTATCAGTCCAATTTGAATCAATGCCGCGGAATTGCGGACACATTGAAGAAACAGACAGAAGGAATGTCGGATTATGACAAAGAATTATACGTCTATGATTACCTTACAGATACGATTGAGTATGATGATACGACTGCTTACTGCGGATCGGCATATGGGGCACTGATTGAAGGACGTGCAAAATGCTCCGGAATCAGCATGGCCTTTAAGTATATCTGTGACGAAATGGATATGCCGTGCGTTGTACTTTTCAGTTTAGAGGATGATGTTGATACCGGACACGCATGGAACGTGGTCCAAATTGATGGGGAATGGCATGACGTAGATGTCACTGCGGACATTGGAACGGGAGCCGGATCAAACGATGGGTATCGGTACTACGGAGCCTTTAACGTACCTCGTACGTGGATTACGGATGCGGGAAATCCGGTTTCCTCTTACTATACGAAGTATTTCAGCACTCCGGAGAGCACATCCTATGATGAGGATTACCATGTTCTGAACGGTGAGTTTGCAGCAGCAGGTTCGGATTATGCAGCGCAGTATCGGGATGGAATTACGAGTGCCTTTGAAAGCGGCGATACGGTGGTCTATCTCCAGTTTGAGAGTGAAGATGACTATACCAGTTTCCTGGAACAGGAGAGTGATATCAGAGAAGATTGGTTTTATAATTACAGCAGTGATGACGTACAGGGACTCGGCGGAGCCGTTTACAGACAGGACACCTACAGAACCGTGATCTATGTGGCGGAGTTCTCATAAAGAGAGTATCAGGACCTATGTGCAGCGGTGAAAATGGACGAGATTGACAGAGAACAACCGGGTCAGCATAATAAACAGATACCCTGTACAGTATGAGGTTTGACTTATGAGACAATGTATGGATGCGGAGAATCTGCACCGACGGCTGAAAAAAATCATCGGGCAGGTACAGGCCATAGATCGGATGGTGGATGAGGATGTCCCCTGTGAGGATGTTCTTGCCCAGATCAATGCGGCGAAGTCTGCGCTGAACGGCTGCGGAAAGGTTGTGCTGGAGGGACATATTCAGCACTGTGTTCGGGACGGCATTCAGCATGGTGATGCAGACAAAACCATTGAGAGCTTTACAAAGGCAGTGGAGCGGTTCGCGAACATGCAGTGAGATGCCGCATGGCAGGACAGAGAGCGGGAGGAATATTCCTGCAGAAACCTGTGAATGGAGAGCCGCAGCTGGTTCAGGATCATAGAATGATGTCAGGAAGAAGCCGGCCATCCGGCCGGCTCTTCTTCTATCCTCTTGACAACCTATACCCCTATGGGTATATTCGTTCTATGCTTATGGGCATAGAAAGGAATGGTTTATGAAAAGAGGGATCGAGAGTTTGGAGAAGCTTTTAGAATTTGGCGGAATCAAAAAGGATATTATTCTGCTCGTGGTTTCCGGGGCTGCAGTTGTGTGCAGCCTGGTAAAATTCCGACCGTTCGTGTTCGATATGGCATGGATTGCGATCGTGCTCTGCGGCCTTCCGATTATTCTGGAGGCGATCATCGGACTGATCACCGCTTTTGACATCAAAGCGGATGTGCTGGTTTCACTGGCATTGATTGCATCCATCTGTATCGGCGAAATCTTTGCCGCCGGGGAAGTGGCATTCATCATGCAGCTTGGCGGATTGCTGGAGGAACTGACGGTTGCAAGAGCCAGGGCAGGCATTGAGAAATTAGTGCATCTGACTCCGCAGACGGCCCGGGTGCTGCGAGACGGCAGGGAGGAAATCATTCCTGCCGAGGAGGTGAAGGTCGGAGATCACATCCGAGTGCTTCCGGGAGAAGGAGTTCCGGTGGATGGAGTCATTCTTTCGGGACAGACATCGATCAATCAGGCGGTGATGACCGGTGAGTCGCTCCCTGTGGATAAAACAGCAGGAGATCCGGTGTCCAGCGGAACGGTTAATCAATTCGGTGCATTTGAAATGGAGGCGACGAAGGTCGGAGAGGACAGTTCCATTCAGCGAATGATTCGGCTGGTGCAGTCTGCAGATGCGGGAAAGGCGAAGATTGTAGGACTTGCAGACCGCTGGGCAACCTGGATTGTGGAGATTGCACTTTCTGCGGCAGCATTGACATGGCTCATTTCCGGGGAGATCCTTCGTGCTGTAACGATTCTGGTGGTGTTCTGTCCTTGTGCATTGGTGCTGGCAACGCCGACGGCAATTATGGCAGCCATCGGCAACGCTGCGAAGCACGGATTTCTGATTCGGGAGGGGGATGCACTGGAACGGCTGGCCGCAGCCAGGGTCATCGCATTTGATAAAACCGGAACACTGACCTGCGGAACACCGGAGGTCGTTGCGGTCAGAAGCATTTCGGAAGAAATCGACGAAAAGGAGCTTTATCGGCTGACAGCTTCCGCAGAGCAGCTTTCGGAGCATCCGCTTGGCAAGGCAATCGTTGGCTGCTGCAGGAAAAGCGGAATGGAATTGGCCGCTGTGAGTGATTTTGAAATGATTCCGGGACAAGGCGTGTGTGCGAAGACAGGAGGCAGAATCATTCTGGCGGGAAATCCGAAGCTGCTGCGGGAGCATGGCATTTCAATCCCTTCGACAAAGGACGCAGAGACATACATGGAACAGGGATGTACTGTGACATATGTGGCGGCGGACGGAGTATTCATCGGCTTTCTTGCGCTTGCAGATACGCTGCGCAAGGAGAGCGCCGCGATGATTGCTGCCCTATCGGATTTGGGTGTGCAGCCGGTTCTCCTTACCGGGGATCATGAGAATGCGGCAAAAGCCATTGCAGACCGTCTGCAGATCAGAAACGTGCGTTCAAACTGCCTGCCGGAGGACAAGCTGCAGGAAATCAGCGCCCACCAGAGCAAGGGTGTTCCGGTCTGCATGATCGGCGACGGCATCAACGATGCGCCGGCATTGAAAAAAGCAGATGTCGGCATTGCCATGGGCGGGGCGGGAAGTGACATTGCTGTCGATGCAGCGGACATTGCGTTGGTGGATGATGAGATCAAGGAACTGCCTCATCTGGCTGCATTGTCCAAACGCATGATGGTCACCATTAAGCGGAACATGACGTTTTCGATGACACTGAACTTCATTGCCATTGCGCTTGCAATCTTCGGCATCCTAAACCCCGTGGTCGGTGCTCTGGTACACAATGCGGGATCCGTTCTTGTCATCACAAACTCGGCATTTTTGCTGACCTGGAAGAAAACGTGACAAAGGGGCGGCTACTTCTGAATTTTGCCAGGGATAGACGTCGATTCTCATAACCTTCCATTGCTGGAAACAGGCCGGAGGCGGTGGATTCGCGCTGCTTTTGAACTTGTTTTTACATAACTTCGAAATGTTTTCTGCTATACTGAACTCTGTCTTGACGAAAGGAGGTGTGTAATGAGTACAAAAGAGCTGAACACCCAACGTGAAAATGAAGAAGAAATCCTGCAGATCATTCGCAGCAAGAATTCGCCGCGCGCGATTCAGGATAAGCTTGAAGACTATCACGAGAACGACATTGCGTCGATTCTTTCAAAGCTTACAGCCAAAGAGAGAGAGAGTCTGTTCCGATTGCTGGGAAGTGATTTCCTGGCGGATGTCATGGAATATCTGGAAGAGGATGAGGCACCTGTCTGCCTGCAGGAGATGGATCCCAAGAAAGCAGCGGAAGTCCTGGAGAAAATGGAGCGGGATGATGCCGTTGATCTGCTGAAGAACACGGATTCTCCATCCAAGAAGGCCTGGCTGGAGCTGATGAGTGAGGAGGCGAGAAACTCCCTGCGCAGCCTTGCAGCATATGCAGAAGACACCATCGGTTCCCGCATGACGACCAACTACGTTGCGCTGACCTCCAACCTGTCCATCAAGGAGGCAATGAATTCCGTCATTGAACAGGCGGCGGAGCATGACAACATTTCTTCTATTTATGTGCTGGATGAGCAGGGAATCTATTACGGTGAAATTGATCTGAAGGATCTGATCATTGCAAGACATCAGACATCCCTGGAG
>CAVAJA010000261.1:0-2398 GCA_963588615.1 Lachnospiraceae bacterium
CTGGTAACCACGGCCCCCGGGTTCGCCTCCACCAGTTCATCGTAGGGAATGGGCAATCCTGCCGCGCACATCTTTTCGCACATTCTGCGATTCCGCGATTCTCTCGCGTCCACAAATTCCTGAATGGCCACCTTGAATTCCGGACTTTGGTAGTCGAAGAACAGACCCACGATGTGGACATCCCTTTCGCCGTAAATCGTAGACAGCTCAATTCCCGGAATGACTTCCACATCCGTTCCCGCAGCTGCCGCCATTGCCTCCTCCAGTCCCTTCGTCGTGTCGTGGTCTGTAAGAGCAAAGGCCGACAGCCCCTTTTTCATCGCCAGCTGCACCAGCCCCGCAGGGCTCACCGTTCCATCCGAACAGGTCGAATGTGTATGCAGATCCACCGGTTTTCTGTTGTTTTCCATATTGCTGCCTTTCTTGTATTGTCACATCATTTTGTTTTGATTTGTTATCATTCGTAACATTTTATTTCATCCATTGCTTCGTTTCATCGATCATGCTACGATTCACTTATTACGATTTTATCCGTAGAATTCTCCATCAACTGCATTTCCTGCATCGTGATCTCTTCGCAGTCATCCGACGGCATCTGTGTTATTATTTATAACATGTGCAGATGTTGCATCGCTGCGTTTCTTCCCGAAATGCCGTAAAGAAAATGCCATTGCCACAAAGAAAAGAAAGGACACCTCATGAAAAGACTTTCATCCAAAAGCCTGGCTTCCATCGTTGCTGCAAAGCGCCGGGAGCTCGGCATCACCCAGCAGCAGCTTTCGGAGCTCACCGGAATCAACCGCTCCATGGTAAGCCACATTGAATCTGAATCCTACGTCCCTTCCATTCCGCAGCTGGAGGCACTGGGCTCTGTCCTTGGCTTCGAGCCGAAGGATGTTTTTACTCTGCGCGATGAAAGCCGTCCTGCGGACCGCCGGATGCAGGAGGCCTCCGAATACATCAAGAGCCGCCGTGACAGCGGCAGTCCCATCCGGATCGCTGTTGCCGGCACCGGTTATGTAGGGCTGTCTCTTGCTTCTTTGCTGTCTCAGCACAATCCTGTCACAGCCGTAGATGTCATTCAGGAAAAAGTGGACAAAATCAATCAGCGCATCTCTCCCATCCAGGATGATTATATCGAAAAATATTTTGCTGAACAGCCTCTGCAGCTGACTGCCACCATCGACGGAGCTGCTGCCTACGGGGATGCTGACTATGTCATTATCTCCACGCCCACCAATTATGACACAAAAAAGAACTATTTTGACACCTCCGCTGTCGAAGCTGTCATTCAGCTCGTACTTTCTGTAAATCCTCAGGCTGTCATGGTCATCAAATCCACGATTCCCGTCGGCTTTACCAAATCGGCAAAGGAGAAATATCATACCGACAATATCATCTTTTCTCCGGAATTTCTTCGGGAATCTAAGGCATTGTATGACAACCTTTTCCCTTCACGCATCATTGTCGGAAGAGATGCCGCTGACGCGAAGATGGATCAGGCCGCTCACGTTTTCGCTGCTCTTCTTCAGGAGGGTGCCCTCAAGGAGGATATCGATACGCTGTTCATGGGACTGACCGAAGCCGAGGCCGTGAAGCTTTTCGCCAACACTTATCTTGCGCTTCGTGTTTCGTACTTCAATGAACTGGATACCTATGCGGAGAGCAAGGGACTCAGCACCCGGGAGATCATTGACGGTGTCTGCCTCGATCCGCGAATCGGAACGCACTACAACAACCCTTCCTTCGGCTACGGCGGTTATTGCCTGCCCAAGGATACCAAGCAGCTCCTTGCCAATTACAATGATGTCCCCGAAAACCTCATTGAGGCCATCGTGGAGTCCAATCGAACACGCAAGGACTTTATTGCAGACCGCGTTCTGGATATCGCCGGGGCCTACGGCAATTCCGCGCAGTACGACAAGCGCAGGGAGCACGAGGTTATCGTCGGTGTCTATCGGCTGACCATGAAGTCCGGCTCGGATAATTTCCGTCAAAGCTCCATTCAGGGTGTCATGAAGAGAATTAAGGCCAAGGGCGCAACGGTCATCATCTACGAGCCCGTGCTCAACGACGGAGATACTTTCTTTGGAAGCGTTGTTGTCAACGATCTGGATGAATTCAAACGCAGATCCGGTGCAATCATCGCCAACCGATACAGCAGTGAACTGGATGATGTGCGGGAAAAAGTCTACACAAGAGATCTGTTCCAGAAGGACTGATCCCGATGTTGAAAATAACGGGTTATTTCGCAGAAGGCCATCCGGCGTGCATCAGTCGGCTGTTCCGGGCAGCCTTCCCTGGAGTCCACCTATATGCATAAAATTGATTTAAAAGGAAAGCGTATTCTTGTGACCGGAGCAGCCGGATTCATCGGCGCAGATCTTGTTCTGCGCCT
>CAVAJA010000262.1:0-5519 GCA_963588615.1 Lachnospiraceae bacterium
GTCGAGAGCGCAGGCTTGGAGAGCGGCAGCATGATGCGCCGGTAGATTCCGTATTCGCTCATTCCGTCAATTCTTGCAGCCTCACACAGGGAGTCCGGAATTCCTTCATAGAACTGCCGCATCAGAAACACGCCGAAGGCTGAGAAGGCCTGCAGGATAATGATGGCCAGATGTGTGTCGGCAAGTCCGAGCTTTCGCATGAAAATAAACTGCGGCACCATATATACCTGCCACGGAACTGCGATGGTCGCGATGTATGCAAGAAACAGCAGGCTCCTTCCCTTAAATTCAAGCTTTGCAAAGGCATAGGCTGCAAAGCTCGAGGTCAGCAGCTGCAGAATGGTCACGATCACGGTCAGCTTGACGGTGTTCAGGGTAAAGGTCAGCAGCGGAATCTTGGTCCATATGTCCACGAAATTCTGCCACCGCGGTGTGAATCCGATCCACTGATAGGGGATGACGAACACGTCCTTGTTCAGCTTCAGCGATGCCGTCAGCATCCATGCAAAGGGGATCAGCATGATGATCGCCAGCAGGGCCAGCAGCGCATAGATAATGATCTTACCGATCCGTCTGTTTTGGGATTTGCTTTTCATCTTTTCCGATACCTCCCTTCCTCAGTCATTGGCGTAGTTCTTCTCACCGCGGAATTGAATCAGCGTGATGATCAGAACAATCACGAACAATATCAGAGAGGCCGCCGATGCCGTGCCAAGCTTCCAATCGCGGAATGCCTTCTCATAAATGTAATAAACCAGCACAATGGCGCTCTGATTCACAACGCCGTTGGAGCCGCCGGCCAGCATGTACACAATGTCGTAAATCTTGAAGCAGTTGATGGTCAGCATGATCACGACAAAGAATGTAGTGGGCTTCAGCTGCGGAATCGTCACATAGCGGAACCGCTGCAGTGCATTCGCGCCGTCCAGGGAGGCCGCCTCATAGAGTTCTGTGTTCACTCCCTGCAGCCCTGCCAGATAGATCACCATGTAATACCCCATGTTCTTCCAAATGGAGAACATGATGATGGTCATCATGACCGTATTGGGTGAGGCTGCCCATTTTAATGCATCCATATGCAGAACATTCATCAGGAACTGATTGGCAATGCCGCCCTTGGCCGGCGTGAAAATCATGTTCCAGACGGCCGCAACAGCCACCAGCGATGCGACATAAGGGAAAAAGGCCACGGTTCGGAAAAAATCGCGCCCCTTGATCGGCTGATTCAAAAGGATCGCCAGTCCAAGTGCCACAGCCAGGGTGATCGGAACCGTGAAAATACTGTAGACCACCGTATTCTGCAGTGCCGACAGGAAACGTCCGTCATGAAAAATTTCACGGAAATTCTCCAGCCCGACAAAGGTCATGGCGTTGCTGCCGTCCCAATTGGTAAATGCCATAATGAAGGCCATGATGATCGGCCCCAGGGTAAAGACCGCGAATCCCACAAAATTCGGCGCAATAAAGGAATAAGCGATCAGGTTTCTCTTCCTGACTCTTCTCTTCATGCTTGCTGCCAATGCCGCTGCATCCGGCTGCTGTACGTTGCTCATAAACTCCTCCTGCTCGTTTGATCTATGACTGCAGTACTCCCGGCGATGGCTGCATACAGGTGCCGTTCCTGATCGGTTTCCCATATGCCGGCCGTGTGACGATCCGGAGAAAAGAAGGAAGGCACCGCGCTGGTGCCGACGATGCCTTCCCGAAAATTCTGCGCTATGTAATCAACCCAACTGTCCTGACGCCTTTTCCTACTCTGCGAGAATGGCCTGCACGCCTTCGTTCATTGCGGCGATGCCGTCATCGACCGAAACAGACTCTGTCATGATCAAATCATGCTGCTCATTCAGAACCGTCTCAATCTCCGAGGACTTACTGTTTGCTCCCATCTCCAGGTAGGTGTGAGATGTGATCAGTGCCTCCTTTGACGTGTCATCCTGCGGGAAGCCGTCCATGGATGCGATCGCATCTACGATGGCCTCATTGGTCATTGCCGGAATGTTGCCGGTATCCGCGAGAACCTGTGCGCCCTCTTCTCCGGTCACGAATTTCACGAACTCCCATGCCTCATCCTTATGCGGTGCGGAGGTCGGAATCGAAAGTGCCGTGATCGTTGCCAGCGTTGAGCCGGCCTCTACGCCTTCTGCGTGCGGATATTTCACCATTCCCCAGTTCGCGCAGTCGGTGTACTCACCGCTCTGGATCTTCTGAATCAGTGTGGAGATGAACCATGTGCCCATGTTCAGCATGCCGACATTTCCCTGGGCAAAGGCATCCGAATAATGAAGTCCCTGTGTTTTCAGGGTCGCATAGTCCTGGCAGACACCGTCCTTCTGCTCAGCAAGCACCATCTCATAATAAGGCTTTGTCCACTCGTACTCTCCGTCGACAGCGGTGTGCTTTCCGTCGAGAATTCCCATCAGCTGAATGGTGGATCTCCAGGTGTGGTAGTGTGCACCGTATACTTCAGATCCTGCGGTGGTATCGGTGATCGCTCTTGCCAGCTCATCGTATTCGTCCCACGTCATATCATTCGTCGGATAATCGACGCCGGCATTATCGAATACATCCTTGTTGTAATACAGCACCCAGACGTCGGAGCGGAAGGGCAGCTCATAGAGCTTGCCGTCCACCGTCACCTGATCGGTGATGCCGTTGTATTTGGAAAGATCCACGCCGTCCTGGCTGATCAAATCATCCAGAGGCTCCAGAACGCCCTTGCTGACCAGCGTTACATAGCCGGGCACATCCTTGATGGTAACAACATCGAAATTGCATCCGTCGCCGGAAAGCTGTGTGCCCAGAACCGTGGAATAATCCGTGGATCCGAGATCCACCATATTGATCTTGATATCCGGATGCTCCGCTTCAAAGGCATCGATCAGAGGCTGGTAATAAACCGTAGAAGAAATGTCCCACAGCGCCCAGTTCAGGGTTGTGACATCGTCAGAAGAAGCTTCCGCTGAGGATGCATCTGCCGTCTGTGCGGCATCCTCCGTCGAAGTGTCTGTCCCCGATGCCGCAGATGAGTCCGATGTCCCCCCGCATCCTGCCAGAGATGCCGCCAGCATGCTGGCCGTCATTACTGCTGCCAATACTTTCTTTTTCATCCTTACCCTCCTGTTGATGAAGTTTCAAATGCAACTGTTGGGCTTAGTATATCGATCCAGTCATCTGACCGGAATGAAGGATTTTTCCACAATCCTGTTATTTTTTCATGCCGCAGCAGAAAATTATGTACATTTTTTCGTAAAACCTGTAATTTTTTATGATTTTCCACCCGTGACCATCAAAAAGCGTACGATTTATGCCGGTTTTCAGCCACCTCAGCCAGCAAGTTGCCCAATCAGTGAGAGAAAGTGTATACTGGTGTGACTGCACGATGCATACGCCGGAATACCGAATTCCACGCACAGACTCCGGCAATCGGTGAGGTGATGTATCGAAAAGAGTGCCGGAGTCAACACTCTCTGCCATGAAGCATTTGCGTTTTCCATCATTGCATATCGAAAATTTGCCCGACACGGAAGGGCATCCGCGTCGCAGACGCTGGTATCAGACCATTCGCGGGGAAATTGTGCTGATTTCGGTGTTCTTTGCTGCGACTCTTGCCGCATTCATTGCCTTCTTCAGCTACGAAAGCTTCATGCGGACGCTCCGCAATTCCGAGCGCTCTTCTGCGGAAAATAACCTGCAGGTCGTCGGCTCTGAGCTGGAGCTTTCTCTGGAACGTGTCATGAGCTTTGCAAACTGGGCCGCCGTGGATTCTTCCATGTCCAACTATCTGGCCCACATGCAGAAGGTGGATGGAACCCTCTCCCGAAGTGACCGTCTGATCTCGTTCAACGCCTGGGAGATCTTCAACAACGAATTCATCTCCACCGCGAGGGGGCACTACGTCAACCGCGCTGTTCTCCTCACAACAGACGGTTCCCACTATCTTCAGTGCCTGCAGGGAACCGCCCAATTATCTACCATCGATATCCGCAGAGAAATTCTGCATTCCTCATGGTTTACGGACCTTGCGTCTGCTCCCTCCTTCCAGTGGCATCTGGAAACCGGTTCCGTCTCCGGCAGCAGTTCCTCCTTTCTGCCGGTCGTGCGCCCCATCCAGCAACCCTCCAATGCTGATACCGCAGGATACATCCTTCTCGAGGTTTCTCCCTCCATCATCACGGATTCGCTCTCCGGCATCCGGCTGGAGGAGGATGCCGCACTCTACATCACGATGAGCGGTGAAACCTATGAATACCGTTCCGGGCACCTGACATGCGCCTCTTTACCGGAACATGCCGTCACCTATTCGCTCGGACGTGCGGACATCTGTCTGTCTCTGGTTCCGTCCTCTGCGCTTTTTTATTCGCAGCAGCGGTATTATCTGCGGCTCACCATTCTGATTTTCTTTCTGATCCTCTTTGCCGGACTTCTTCTGTCCTTTGCGCTCCGCCGGCTGATTTCCCGCCCGGTGCAGCAGCTGGTAGGAACCGCCGTTCGGATCGGCTCCGGCGATTTTACGCCGGACTCTTCCATCATGTGGAACAACGAGCTGGGAGACATCGGACGCAGCATCAATGATCTCGCGTCCAATGTCTCCTCCCTCATGTCACGGAAAATTCAGGATGAGCGGCAGCGGCAGGAACTGGAATATCAGATTCTCCAATCCCAGATCAATCCGCACTTTCTCTACAACACACTCAACACCGTCAAATGGATGGCCACCATTCAAGGGGCGGACGGCATTGCAGAAATGTCCACGGCGCTCTCGCGCCTGCTCAAAAATGCGTCAAAGGGCACGCAGAATCTCATTCCTTTGTCCGATGAGCTCGAACTCGTCAACGACTACCTGACCATCATGAAATACCGCTATGGCGGCACCATTGATCTTGAGATCCAGGTGGAAGAGGAAGGACTGTGCAGCTGCCTGGTGAATCGCTTTTCCCTTCAGCCGATTGTGGAAAATGCCATTTTTCACGGCATCGAGCCAAAGGGAACGGCCGGCACCATTCTCCTTCACGTCTGTCAGCAGCCTCAGACTGCCGCAGCCGGGCATGCGGTCCTGAAGATTGACATCACCGACAACGGCGTCGGAATGGATTCGGACATGCAGGAAAAGGTGCTGCAGCAGATGGACAGCGAGCCCACGGACTTTTTCCGTCACGTCGGCATTTCCAACGTCAATCAAAGAATCAAACATTATTTCGGTGCGGCCTACGGCATCACCATCAAAAGTGAGGTCGGACAATATACCACCGTGACCATTACGATTCCCTGCTGCACAGACAAAGCCGAGCTTTCGTAGAGCAGCAGGGAGGCGCAATGAGCCTCAGAATCAGGTTCCCTGGCATCCGGCGCACCGGAGGCGAAAGGAGTATGGGATGAATCGAATATTGATTGCAGATGATGAGCCTCTTGTCCAGATCGGACTCCGCTCCATGCTCTCGAAAGGATTTGATGATATTGAAATTGTCGGAACCGCCGCAAATGGAGAAGAAGCTCTCCAGCTCATCGATGAGCTGGAG
>CAVAJA010000263.1:0-2758 GCA_963588615.1 Lachnospiraceae bacterium
CTATCAAGATGAGATTTTGAAATTAATTCCCGAGGTGGATGCCGTGATCGGCACCACAGCAGAGGATTCTGTCGGTCGGGTGCTGCAGGCTCTGGAAGAGGGAGAGCGGCCCGGAAAGGCTGTTCTGGAGAATCCGGACCGGACGCCGTCGCCGACAAGGCAGATCATGGCACTGGGGAGTTTTGTTGGGTATCTGAAGATTGCAGAAGGATGCAACAAGAACTGTACCTATTGTGCGATTCCGTCCATTCGCGGACATTACCGCAGTGTTCCGATGGAGCAGATCCTCGAGGACGCAAAAAATCTGGCAAAGCAGGGAGCGCAGGAACTGATTCTGGTGGCGCAGGAGACCACGCTTTACGGAGTGGACCTGTACGGAAAGAAGTGTCTGCCGCAGCTGCTCAGGAGGCTGTGCCTTGTACAGGGAATCAAATGGATTCGCGTCCTGTATTGCTATCCGGAGGAGATTACGGATGAGCTGATCGAGGTTCTGGCAGACGAGAACAAGATTGTTCCTTATCTGGATATGCCGATACAGCATGCGTCGGATGCGGTGCTGCGCAGAATGGGCCGCCGCACCAATCGCAGGGAGCTGGAGGAGATGGTGCATCGGCTGAGGGAAAAGGTCCCGGGGATCTGTCTTCGAACGACACTGATTACCGGCTTTCCGGGAGAGACCGAAGAAGATCACAGAGCCCTTGTGCAGTTCGTACAGGATATGCAGTTTGACAGGCTGGGGGTTTATACCTACTCCAGAGAGGAGGGAACTCCTGCAGCAAAGTTTGACGGGCAGGTGCATCCTTCCACGAAAAAGCGGCGCAGGAAGGAACTGATGCTGGCTCAGCAGGAGATCGCGTTCCGCAAACAGAGGGAGCTGGTCGGCAGGGAAATGGATGTTCTGATTGAGGGACGTCTTGCAGATGAACTGACGGAAAACGGCTATGTCTACGTGGGGCGTACGGTCATGGATGCCCCGGATGTCGACAGCAATATTTATCTGGAGACGACGAGAGATTTGATGAGCGGGAGTCTTGTAAGAGCCAGGGTGACCGGCTCGCAGGATTATGATTTACTGGGAGGACTTGCAGATGAACTTGCCGAATAAGCTGACATTGTCTAGAGTGATTATGGTGCCCTTTTTCGTCCTGGTGCTGCTGGCAAGACCCTTCGGAGAGGCCAGTGACTGGGTTGCACTTGCTATCTTTGCGGCAGCAAGCCTGACCGACCTGGCAGATGGGAAAATTGCCCGAAAGTACAACCTGATCACCAATTTCGGAAAATTCATGGATCCTCTGGCAGATAAGCTGCTGGTTTGCTCCGGCATGATCTGCCTGATTGCACTGGGAAGAATTCCGGCTTGGGTGGTCTGCATCATCGTTGCGAGAGAATTTGTTATTTCAGGATTCCGCCTGATCGCGGCGGAGCAGGGAAATGTCATTGCGGCGAGTTACTGGGGGAAGTTCAAGACGGTTTTCCAGATGATCATGGTGATCCTGATGATTGCCGATTTGGAGCCTCTTAAGATGATCACTGCAGCGGTGATGTGGATTGCGACGGCATTGACCGTGATTTCTCTGGCGGACTATGTGATCAAGAACAGACAGGTATTGAAGGACGTGGACTGATAAGAGAAGAACTGCTGACAGAGGGCAGATTCGCTTTCCTTTGGATGCTGGATCCATGTGTTGCAGCAAAGGAAAGGTCGGGCCTATGCAGAAGGAGAAAAGTGCATGAAAAAATTGTTGGAGCAGATTGCAAAATTCGGTGTTGTGGGAGTCATTTGTTTTTTTATTGACTTTGGCATATACACAGTTCTGAATTTTGTCTTCCGCGCGGTCGGTTTTGATCAGCAGTGCAGCTGGTATTATCTGATTTCACAGTTTTTCAGCTTCATCATTTCGATGATTACGAATTACATCCTGAGCTTTAAATTCGTTTTTAAGCGCCGGGATGATATGTCCAAGCAGAAGGAGTTTGTGATCTTTTTCATCCTCAGCGTCATCGGATTGATCATCAACGAGATCGTTCTGTATCTGGGAATGGATGTTGTGTATCGGGACTGGACGTGGCTCCACAATACAATGGGAACAGGCCTTGCGGAGACATTGTTCAAGTGCTTCGCAACAGGGGTAGTGATGGTTTATAATTTTATCAGCAGAAAGGTTTTCCTGGAGGATCATTCGGATCATGCCTGATATTTTATATTATGTGATTCCCTGTTATAACGAAGAAGAGGTTCTGCCGGAGACGTCCAGACGGTTGAAGGAAAAGATGGAGAATCTGATCCGCACGGGCAGAATCAGCAGGAAGAGCAGGGTGTGTTTTGTCAACGACGGTTCAAGGGACGGAACCTGGGAATTGATTGAGAAACTTCACGCGGAAGATTCGCTGTTTTCGGGGATCAATCTGTCCCGGAACAGAGGCCATCAGAATGCTCTTTTGGCGGGGCTGATGACCGTGCGCGAGCATGCGGATATGGTGATTTCGATGGATGCCGACCTGCAGGACGACATTGAAGCCTGTGATGCAATGCTGGACAAATATTACGAAGGGTATGATGTCGTTTACGGTGTCCGCAGTGCAAGGAAAACAGATACCTGGTTCAAACGGACGACGGCGGAAGGCTTCTACAAGCTGATGGATCGCTTCGGTGCGAAGGTGGTGTACAACCATGCAGATTACCGCCTTATGAGCAGGCGTGCGCTGGACGGACTTTCGCAGTATCAGGAGGTGAACCTGTTCCTGCGGGGAATGGTGC
>CAVAJA010000264.1:0-11880 GCA_963588615.1 Lachnospiraceae bacterium
CTGAATGTTGTTCGCCAATGTCAGCTCCGCTTCCATTCTTGCGGATTTCTGCGTGATCTTTGCCTGCTCCGTGACCATCTCACGCCCCTTTTCCGCAATGCGTATGCTGATAATCGCAATCAGACTGTAGACACAGATCTCAGGCAGCAGAGACAACGTCATATAGCTGGTGGTATAACCGATCCGATTCACCCCGATGTCGTAGATCGCATCCCACAGATCGGTTTTGATCTCCAGCACCGTCCCCGGCCGCACGACATAATAATTCAGATCCATGTCGCACGTATCGAAAAAAGCTCCGATAAACGAAGATGCCGCATACGACACCGTTGTCAGCATGGCAATGATTTTCAGCAGATTCTTTGAAAAATATCGGCACGCCAGCAGCGTTGGGAGAACAATCAGAAGCTTCATATTGTATCCCACCATCGTGTTCAGCCTGGCAAGAACCAGAACGAACTCCACCAGCAGCACATATTTAAGCCAGATTTTTTTTCCTTTTACCCATCTGCAGATCAACGCAGGAATAACGAGCTCTGCAATAATGATCCACAGCTTGTTCGGCTCCTCAGCCCACACATATCCCATCCGATCCATGCACCAGTACAGGAATACCAGAATGCTGAAGAACACCAGGGAAAAGCTCACCAAACGGTTTGCCTGAATCTCGTTGTTCTCCAGAACATCCTTTTCATCCAGCTGGTTATAGATAATATCGTGTATCGTCATTCCTTCCCTCTCCAAATGTCGTCGTTATCCTTCCGGCTGTCTGCTTATTATACCAGCAGATCCTTGGGAGACACCATTCCTACAGGATCTTTTTCAGGAATGCAGTGAGAACAGCCGCTGCCTCCCGGTGGTTTTCGACACCCGGATGCTGGCGCGCTCCCATCGTTTGGTCTGTGACCTGCGGGAGCTCCAAAAGCCAGACCCATGGGTCCTTCGATGTGCTCTGATACTGCTCGATTCCCCTCTGCAATACCGGCATGATGCGATTTCCCAGCATGCCGATGCACCAGACAAGCTTTGCCTGCGGATTCTTTTCCCGCACCAACGTCAGGAAGCCCTGCACCCCATCGGACACCCTCCCGGCATCCTCCGGGCAGAAATCTCCTCCCTGCAGCCGCCGCAGCTGAAAGCTCTCCCCTGTATTCGGATCACACCACGCCGCGTTGTCAAACGCACCGTCATCATTAGTCCCCAGATTAAAGACAACCGCATCCGGCTGCCAGGCCGTAAAATCATTCTCCCAGCCGGCGCCCAATGCGGCATTCCGCTTCCCTGCCGCCACACCGCAGATCTGTTTGTAATACGGCTGCAGGACATGGTGCGGATTGTTGTCCCATCCTGCAGCAATTCCCCATCCGCTCTGTGAAATACAGCGATATTCTGCCTTCAGTGCATCCGCCGTCATCCTGGCATAGTGATTTTCCGCCGAGAAAAATCCGCCCGCCCAGTCATCTTCAGAGACAGCACCGATCGCGCCCTCCCCGCTCGTGATGCTGTCGCCGATAAACTCCAGCCGATGTTCCGGCTCCGGAAGCGGCAGGAAATCACCTCCATCAAATTCCAGACCCGTGATCTGCAGCAGGTGCGCCGGATCCTCGTGCATGGCCTGTACATCCTTGAGAAGCCTCACATGCTTTGTGCTGCCCGGGGTCATCCCGCGCAGCAGACACATTCTGCTCTCCCCCGGATTCACCGCAAAACGGGCCAGCCACACACCGTCCAGCTCCACACTCACCCATGGCTCCACCTGAAGGTAATCCGCAAAAAAATCCACCCACAGCTCACTGCCCGTAAAATTCAGCTCAATCCCGCTGGCTGTCCAGAACAGCGTCAGCGGGTCACGGTCTGCATGCCGCCCCAGCGCTCTTACCTCCGGCAGCTGTGCCAATGAAGCTTTCCGCAGCATCTGCATCTCCTTCCATAACTATCAGCAGCATTTCTCATACCATGCACAATTGCCTTATCAATGAACTGTACAATTTTCATCAAGCTTCATTTCAATCCTACTCTGTACATTCATAGGGTTCCTTCTCATCCCGCCACTTATCTGAAATTAAAGTCCAATCCTGACTTATGGAGCATTTCCTGATATTCCTTTACCGAATCATCTGTCACCATGCTATCTTCCTGCACATGCTCCATGAATCGATTTCTTTTATGTAAAAGGACATTCCCCCAGCGAACGATCCACATAAAAGGCAGCAAAACAGGACATTTTTTCAGACAAGGATATAACTGACGCATGCCGTCATACGGCACGAACACTCTTTTCATCCAGGTAGATATCTTCGCCTTCTTCATCGATCCCTGGTGATTGATCTGCTTGAGCATGCTCGAATTGAGACTATTTTCACGGGTTCCAAACACACCGCTGGCAAACAGTCGGTCTGAAATCAGTTTCGACGCCTCTGTGTGTTCCACCGAACCGAACCACACGTCCAGCATATGCATGGTATTTGCATAAAATCGATCAAGCTTAAGAAGACGCATCTTTTCCTGAATGTATTCTTCACTCAAGGAATAATTTCTTTTGTACACATAGAGATCCAGAGCCTGCCGGATTCCAACACCAGCATCACGGTAGTGCTTGGCAAAGTGTGTGAACAGGTAAACGAACGTATCTGTTATGCTCATTTCAAAGCGATAGGTCCCATCGACTGGTTTTGCATTCTGCCACCCATCGCCATAATACGCATAGTAATCTTTGTTAAAGGATGGAATCAACCGCCTATGCAGTTCAATCTTAATGCCCTCCTTATTCCAGACAAATTCATGGTCGCGCTCCGTTTGTTCCTGATATCCGTTGGACAGCATCAGCGCCCGAATTCGATCATACTGCTCCATCCGCACCAGTATGTCAATATCACCCATGGAACGCAGTTCCTCGGATGGATAGAGAGACTTCAGAATAC
This sequence comes from Lachnospiraceae bacterium, assembly GCA_963588615.1. Classification (GTDB taxonomy): domain Bacteria; phylum Bacillota; class Clostridia; order Lachnospirales; family Lachnospiraceae; genus CAG-791. The sequence goes on from CAVAJA010000264.1 coordinate 2,922, forward strand.
CTCCTTTCAAAGGCATATAGTCAATTTTATTGGAATCAAAAGCGGCATAGAGGACGCATGCCGCCTCGATCTGGCGATTGCTCATCCAAACCGACTGAATATAAATGTTCCGCAACTCTTTGGTTACAGGGAAACCAGCTTTATGTAACCCGGCAATCAGAATTGTCTCAATCTGCTGATCTCTGGCAAACGAAATGTACTCCGCTACCGGAAAATCATCCGGTACAGCAACAGGTGTACAAGCAAGGACTGCCTTTATCAAGGATAATACAACTTGCGTATCAATCATATCTGTTTCCCATTTTCACTTTCTTGAGTGATATTAATCTCAAATATAATCTGGGACATCTCATTTATTATTTTTCCGTATCAGATTGAAAATCCACTTAACGGACTCGTTTTTCATCACGAATTGCACTGCGAAATAAAAAAACATCGACACTAATACAGCAACACACGTAGAAATCAGCAACGAGCTGATCAATGCGCTTGACATACCGCAAATAATACAGATCCCAACGCACCCACCTATCACAGGTAAAATATCGTTTTTCTTAAAAGAAGCCTTAAACTTCTTTCTCCCATAAGACCAACATATAAGCATTGACAGTGCTTCCGCTATCACCGTTGTGAAGGCTGCAGCATCCTGTGCAAAAGCAGGAATCAGAACAAAATTCAATCCAATGTTTGCAGCTGCTGCAATAATCGTTGCAACTAACACCTCTTTTTCCATTCTATGTGGAATCAAAATACAGGATGTATAAAACCAGCTGAAGATACTGAAAAAAAGAGCAAATGCCAGTATTCTTAATGAAGTGCCTGCTTCCATATACTCTTGCCCAGATATCAGCAGGACAATATTTTTACTAAGTGCGAATATTCCCACTACAGCCGGTACGACAAGGACAATAAGCGCATTCAGAATGTTCTTCGCCGTTCTATTGAATTCCTCCTGCTTATTCTCCCCCAAATAGGCGGACAATCTGGGGATCGATACAACGATTACTGCTGCCAGCATCTGTTTTACAATTTCGTATATCTTCGTCGACACATAATACAATCCCGTAGCCTTATTACCTGCGAAGACTCCCAACATAGTGGTATCAGAATTCGTATATATGGTCGTTGTAATGGACGAAGCAAAAAGAACCAGAATTGGTGCTATATGCCTTAAAACATTCCTATTGAACACAAGTTTGATTCTGCAATATTTTCTCCTCGCTGCGGCATTGATCACATTGGCGCCGCCGCTTGACACTGCCGAAATCGTGGCGTAGACCAGCAAATCATTGCTGTCCTTAACAAATAAAAAAAGAAGGGCCATTGAAATGATCTGAAACGCAATATTTCTGATCGTAATAAATCCATAATCCTCATAGATCTGAAACATCCATTCACATCCAACTGTCGTAAACAGGATGTTTACACTTAATGCAACCAGAACTGGAGAATATGAATTCAGTTTCGGGATGCAAAGGATACAGATTACCAGCACAGCATATGATAGAACTGTCGAAATAAAATTGATCGAAAACACCTCAGAGGCAAATATCGACATTTCATCTTCGCTGCCGCGGTGTCTGGCTCCTTCCCGAATGGCATAAGTACTGATCCCAAGGCCGGCCGCCAATGAAAAATACGAAACAACAGATTTGCAAAAATTATATATGCCAATGTTCTCAACGTGAAGAATCCGAGATACATAGGGAAACGTAATCAGAGGAAAGACCACCTGACATATCGTCTTAATCACATTGAGTCCGGCATTGACTCCTATAGATTTTTGCCTTTGCATTTATTCTTTCCTCTCCTAAATACAAAAACACCTTCCACTGTTGAAATCTCACAGGGCTTCTTGACTCCAACAAGATTTCATGAGAATCAAAAAGCCCCTGTATGCATACTTGATATTACTTCGAATGTTGCCATGATATATGTATCGCAACAAAAAAACATAATTCCCTTCTAAATCATTTATCAGCTTTCCCCTCTGAATTGTGTTAGGATTATCCCCCTGTATGCTTCCTATACAAAACCGCGCAATCTTCATCTTAAGCAAGCCGATCGTCATTTTATCGAGTTTACAATCCACTTGTATTCTGCGCATTGCCACAATAATTTTCAGGTTGTTATTTTCATCATAGAGATTATTCGGATTATGCGTCAGACTTCCTATGGTTTGAACATAACAGTACACCGGATCATGAATGATGCTCACGATATCATTCGCATCCATCCTGCACAACACCTTGGCATTGAAATGCATATCCTCGCAGTAGCTTAGATCAGCATCAAATTCAATTTTCCTCAGAAATTCAACCCTATAATACTTATTCCAAACAGCTCCCCTTACAGAATCATTGATCAGCGTATACTGCAAAGCCTTTGTCGGTGATATCAATCGCGGCTCGAGTCCCCGATATACTTTGTCCAGGATTTCTTTTTGCGGCGTCCCAATGTAAAAGGCCCCAAAAACCGCGGCAATTCGTGTATTCCTCCAAAACTCTTCGACGATCCTTTTGATCGCCCCAGGCTCTATCCAATCATCCGCATCGCAGAACCCTATAATGTCACCAGATGCTATGGAAAGTCCCAGATTCCGGGCATCTGATACTCCGCTGACATCCATTGATTTCGTAATAACCCGATCAAACTTATCTGCATAGTAATCACAGACTGCAGCAGAATGATCTGATGAACCGTTTTCAACAAGAATACATTCTATATTGTCATACCCCTGTGTCATGACACTATTGATGCATCGCTCAAGTGTTTTCTCTGCATTATGAACCGGTATTATAATAGATACCTTTAGATTTTGACTGCTCGCATTACACAAGCATTAATACCTCCGTCTGTTACCGACCTCATTTTCCCATGTCTGCCAACGTATCTTTAATGAGTTGATCCGGCCGCAAGTGCATAACATAAAATTCACGATTTGCTTTTTCCATTTGCTGTCGTTTGGTCTCATCAGAAAGTAACTCCTCAATTGCCTCAATACACTCATTTGCATTTGTGTATTCCAGCCAGTTTTCTCCTTTCTTAGCAAATGGAATCTCATAATATGGCTCTTCCATCACAACAGACCGTCCCGCCGCCATATATTCACCTGTTCTCCAGCCATTAGACTCATGCAAGCCCAAAGATGTGACAGCAATTTTGGCCTCTTTCATAATTTTTAAATAGCTTGCCTTTTTTGTGACATCCGAAATAATCAATTCAGGTGCCGTTCTTCGTGCATAAGAATCATCCACTACTCCACAGACTGCACTGTTTCCATATCTTCTTCGCATTTCATGAATAACTGAAATACGCATAGAATTGACCCGTTTCCGTTCTTCTGCAATTTTCTGATTTTCCACCTCTGCAGCATCAGGATTCCATAGTCTTGTTAAAAACAAAACATCACACGAATAATGCGATGTAACCACATCAGACTCAAATCTTTTCCAGTTAACATCACAAGAAAGTCCAACTACCTCTTTCAAGAAATTCTTGATCAATCTGAATCCAGGATAATAAAGTTTTTTTATTCGATTATCATAGCAAAAATAATTCAGCCCTAATGGCTTTATCTTCCCCACATACAGCAGGTCTTTGGGATCTACAGCAGAATTAAAGTCGCGCTTATACAAAATTTCCGTTTTTTCCGACAACGCATGGTAACGTTCATCTGTTCCGATAGCCCCAGCATGAAAATACCCATCGCAGGTATCATACGCTATTCTTCTACCATCAATGTCCGCAAGAACAACACATGTAGGAAGCGTTTCGTCAGGAAATGAAGCAATCTTGCACTTCCCTTTTGTCAAAATATTGAATCCCGTTAGAATCTGAGCATTATGCTGAGCAAAGGAACCATATGTCAACGTTATCATGACAATCCAAGTCCTCCGTTATCGGTTTCCCTTCATCCAATCGAAGCGAATCATTGATTCTATCTGCCGTTTTATTCCTCTGCTGTATCGTGTCGTGCACACAGCTTTTCTGCTGTTTTTCGACATGCTCTGCCAATACCGTCAAATTTTGTAATTGCAATAAATCTCGATAGGTTGTAAGCAGCTGCCTCTGGCAAAAATCTGTTTAATTTCCAATTCAGCTTCTTCTGATACTGCAGCGCAGGATCATACCAGGATGAATCATACCAATGAATACTGTAGGAACGCGGACTCAAACATTTCTTTCCTGTTTTGAAATTCATCGGGCAGAAATACTCCGTAGGAAATATCTCAACTCCTTCAATCCTCTGTCGCTCATTGTTCTGGATAAGGCCGCATCGCATCAGTGCCTGCGTCCAGAGAACTGGTCCGGGTGTAAGATTCATACTGCCATCGGGATGATGAAATGAGATTTCCTCATACATGTCCAATATTCTCTTAACCGCAGTATTTTCCGGTACTGCGCCAAACCCTAATCCCAGTGCCACCTGCTTACCGTCCTCGAATCCCATGAAGCCTTCTAGCTCCAACAAAGAATCAATCGGTTTCAGCAATTCCACGTCCGTATCCAGATAGACTCCTCCGCAATGGTATATAATGTCAAGCCGAGCGTAATCCGATACAAAGCTCCATTTTTTATTTGCATATGCTTCCTGCATATAGGGATTCTTCGTTACATCATAGTTTTCCTCGTTCCACTCAATAATTTCATAGTCCGGGCAAAACTTTCTCCAGCTGGCAATACAGCTTTTGGCGGAATCAGGCAGCGGATTACCGCCAAACCAGCAATAGTGGATCTTCTTTGGAATCATATCAGCACTCTCCTTCTTATCCTTCTTTCAGTCATCATGCCTGCCAGAAAAACAGGTAAGGAAGCTGCCAATTCCCATTTCTTTTCCCATCGGAATAGCATATATATGCCAGAAAAAGGAAAAACATAACTCTAAAAATCCTCTGATTCTTCTTAGATTTCACCATCATTCCCATAAATACTGATTCAAACCAATACCAGTAAAGCCCGCTTCTTGCAAAAGAACTTGAGATATATCCAGATAACTGAATCAATACCCCGACAGCATAGTACACCTTTACCGTGGCAATTCTTTGCTGCAAAGATGCTCTTGAATCTAAATGATTTTTATTTAAAAACACTTTGTGCCTATGCCTGACAACACCCCGATCATCAAATGCAAAAGCAATCAGCGAAAGAATTCCAAAACCACATTCAACCAGAATACGCTTTCCAAAACTAACTGAAATGAATTTTGAATATTGCTCCACCGTATAATTCTGCATCAAAAAATAGGCCGCTGCTGGCATTGCCAAAACACACAACGCCAAAAAATATCGATTTTTTTTCGACAACTGTCCCCAGAATCGAAGTTCCCACAAAAAACTCAGGCAAGCTAGCACTGCGGTTTTATGAAATGTTCCTGCGAGTATGACACAAATGACATACCAGACATACTTCTTTTTTTCCAGAAAACGTGTCCCCCAGAACACAATGGCAACAGCCACCCCTTGCCGAATCCCGGAAAGAAGAAAGGTATAAAATGACACCAGGAAGCACGCTACCATCCAATCAAACTCTGCAATCTCATGAAATTCCCATAATCGGCATATGACAAAGGTAAACGTGATCAGTGCGGTCAAAAAAAACAAAAACTGTGTGGACGGAACAAGTGCCAGTACCGTACAGCAGAAAAACTCAAATCCCTTTTCCATCCCATAGTAATAAGTATTTTTTCCCGTGAGTACGATGGACTTAAAGAGTATATAGTATGAATTCGTGTCTATCCCAACTGTCATACTCCTGCATCCGCACACAAAAGACAAAATCAGAATAATAGCCAGCAGATACCCTTTTCCCCCTGTCTTTTTCGCTCTGTTTGCCAGAAGAACACTGGATGTAAACATCGTCCCATAGACAAGTATTGATTGCATTTAATTTCCCCAAATAACACGCTACGCAAGAATTGTATAAATAGTCATGGCTGCACGCACGCCGCAGATCTTCATAACATCGCTGAACAATCTGTGTCTGACACACGGTGCGAAACGGAAAATGCTCTGATGCTCCTGAATGTGCTGAATTGCATATTCCCTATCCTCTGTGCTCAGCTCTTTATAGCGGGAGAGGCAGGCATAGACCGAGCGCATCAGCCTCATCTCAACCCACCTTCTGCACTCCGGGTCTAAACGCTCCAGCAGTTCTCTTTTTCCTCCATCAATGTAGGAATAGGCAATATCAACGACGTCCGTGATCTGCCTGCGCGAGATCAGCTTCGTAATCGATCCCGGCCTCTCCCTGCGGTGATAGTACCATAGGTAATCACAACAGCAGAACTTCTGCGCCACACTGAAAAGATGCGTTGTCCACTCAATATCCTCGTTTATAATTCCCTTTTGGAATCTCATAGATTGCTCCAGTACCAGTCTGCGTGACACAATATTCTGTGCAACGGGCCAGGCACTCTCGCTGTGATTCATAATCCAGTCGATTCCCTCTCTCTGATTTAATTTTTTACCGTCCATCTGGATCAGTTCTTTATCAAGTTCAACCAACCGATCCGGGAAATAGTCTGCCGCTCGTGTGATCAGCACATCGATATCCTCCGCCAGTCTCTTGTCAAACAAGAGCAGACTATCCTTCTCAATGATATCGTCACTGTCTACGAAAACCAGATATTCCCCCTGCGCTGCCTCAATCCCGACATTTCGTGCTGCTGACAGACCGCTGTTTTCCTGTGTGATCAGCCGCAGCCGCTTGTCTGCCGCGCACCACTTTACACATTTTTCATGGGTGGAATCCGTGGAGCCATCGTCGATCAGAATTGCCTCGAAATCCGTATAGGATTGATTTAAAATGCTCTGAATGCATTCATCCAGATAGAGATCCACATTGTAGCAGGGAATAATCACCGAAAATCTCATCTGTTCACCTCGACCAGATTATCATTTTACTTCTGTTCAGGAATAATACTCACAGCAATCCGACAAAGAGAACAATCAGCAATGCAACAGCTGCTATAACTGTAATATCAACAGCAGCCACTAACATTCTTGCCTTTCGGTTCAGTTTGCAGATCGACACAGCCTTGATATAGGTGTAAATGCCCCCCCTGAACGGTGACTTCCACACAATATGACTGTTCGCTGCCTCAGCTTCTCCTACTGTTGGAATCTCTCCCAGATCATCTTCACAGATATAATACAAATCATCATTTTCTGAGACTGCCGTGATTGCCTTTTCCATCTTCTGAATATTCTTGTCGTTTCTAACCGGCGCATCCGGACACTCTCGCCACTTCAGCAGTGAGAACGAGTGGAAGAACAACGTTGCCACTATCGGAAACGGAGCTCCCACAATTTGGCCCAGATCATACCGCAGTTCCCCCGACGTCATCTGCTCGATATCAAGCTTATCCTCTCGTGCCAGGCAGCCGATGGAGATGCTCTTATGCATTGTGACCGGGAACTCCGTGAGTGTCTTATATCTGCAGGCTGCATTTACTGTAATCGGAGGCTGAATCCCGCACCATTTCTGATGATAGAATTCCGAGAAATCGTACCGATACCCTAGCTCACAGAGAATGTCCAAAGTATCCCGGTTGGCGCCGTATTTACCAGCCCGAAAGGACTTCGGCGGATGTCCAACAATTTCGGTATACAGGTCCGTGCAGCGCTTAATGAGATCATACTGTTCCTCACGCGTGTACTCCCACAGGAACACCCGATTTCTGTCTGCCATGTGATCCGGATGGATGTGTACGCCGACATTGTGTCCGCGATTCAGGATCATTCGGACAACCTCTTCAATTTTGTCCCGGCCGTAATCCCACGCTTCCGCAAAGTCAACAAAGAACAGAATCTTTGCATTTACCTTGTCAAAGGCATCCATGATGTACTCGATTCCGTAGCGTCCGGATTCCGTTTCCCCCAATATGAGATGCTGAATCGGGTCTGCACCAACGTGTCCTTCGGTATCAATTGTCACCAATACAGGTTTCAAAGCTGCAACTCCTTTACTCAGCATTCCCGAGGATTGTAAGCATGCATTCCTTCAGCTGTTCATTATAGATTCGCAAATCCAGCTCTTCGCGATGCTTCCTGCAGTTCTCTGCGATCTGTGCACATTTGGCAGAATGATCCCGCAGATCGCAGAGCACAGCTGCTAAATCCTCCACACTCCTATGATCCACTGCCGCACCAACTCCCCAGTCCTCTACCATCTCTGCTAAATATGTGTTTCTGGCAACAATCAGCGGCATTTCACAATATGTGGACTCATACAGCTTGTTGGGCAACGCCACACGAACATTGTGCATATCCGCATCGTAGACGGAATACATCACATCACATTTGCCATACAGCTCCGCTGCACGTGCGTTGAAGTCAAAACGTCCAATCCACTCAATATTGGGATCATCCTTACACAACGGTTCGATCTCAACCGGTTCACTCTCAAATCCGGCAATCAGCAGGTGAATACCGCAGCGTTTGGCCGCCTCAATCAGATTGCGCATCTGCTGTTTGTACCGCACGGAACCGATATAACCGACAGTGAAGTCCTGATTACCTTCCTTTTTGTGATAATTTCGAAAAGCCTTAAGATTCGGAATGTTTGGCATGTATAGAATTTTCTCCTGAGAAACAAATTCCTGAAAGTAGGCATCATAGAACTTCATGGAGGTCAGTATCAACAGATCATATCGTCCTTCCAGACAACGATCCTCACGCCGCAGATATCTTTGTAGGATTTGCTTGACAGGGTTCATTTGCTTATCCACCAGCAGACGATGCAGATCGGCCACTTCATAGATGATATGAACCTTCTGCCTGCTCCTCTTCTGGTACGAGCAGGCAATCTTCAGCATATCCAGACCTTGCACGTGGATCATGCTCGGCTGAATTTCCCTTAACAGCCTTGAGGCTTCCCTTGCAAACAACGCATACGGAACCATTCGTTTAACCGGATCGGCTCCCGCCTCTTTCGAGATTACATGCATGGTAAACAC